>JABDQB010000343.1 GCA_013042495.1 Gemmatimonadota bacterium | reverse complement strand
CTTCTGGGTGATCCACGTTCGAGCGCAGTGGTCATGGTGTCGCTGATCCTGGCCACGCTTCTCACGGGTGCAACGGCTGTGATCTGGGACGTTCCGTTCAATATTTCGAACATCATCACGCTGCCGTTGCTGCTGGGAATCGGAGTGGACGCGGGCATCCACATGGTGCACCGGAGGCGGCAGACGGGGACCGCGCGCGGACTCCTGGATTCCGCCACGGGCCGGGCCATTCTCTACAGCGCGCTGACCACCATGGCGGGCTTCGGCAATCTGACGCTCGCCAATCACCGGGCGATCTCCGGGATGGGCGCCCTGTTGATGGTGGGCATGACCAGCGTGCTGGTGTGCACCTTGATCGTGCTGCCAGCGATCATGGCAAAGGGCGACCGCGGGGGAGGCTCCGCTCGCGAGCCCGCTCTCAGTACGCCTTGAGCTCCTCCAGCGCCGCCACTATGTCCGGGACCTGCGGAAGGATTTCCGCTTCGAGCTGCGGGGCATAGCCCACGAAGGTGTCCGTGGCCGCGAGACGGCGCACCGGCGCGTCCAGCCACTCGAACAGTTCGTCCGCGACCCGCGCCGCGATCTCGGCTCCCCAGCCCCAGGACTTCGAGTCCTCGTAGGCCACGAGCACCCGGTTCGTACGCTTCACGGACGCGGCGATCGCTTCCATATCGAGCGGATTCAGGGTTCGGAGATCGAGTACATCCGCTCTTATCGGCCGGCCGTCGCGCTCGAGCGCGCGAAGCGCCTTCCGGGTGCGTTCGACCAGCGCGCCATAGGTGACGACCGTGATCTCGTCCCCTTCTTCGACCCGGCTTGCCCGTCCGAACGGGATCATGTAATCCGGCCCCGGATACCGGCCCTTGTTGTACGTCTGCCGATACAGGTGCTTGTGCTCCAGGAACAGGACCGGGTCATCGCAGCGAATCGCCGTGCGCAGGAGTCCATTGGCATCCTCGGCATTCGAAGGACAGACCACGTGCACGCCCGGCGTGTGCGTGAACAGCGACGCGCCCGTCTGCGAATGGTAGATCGCTCCGCCCGACAGGTATCCGCCGTACGTGGTCCGAACGACCAGCGGCGACTTGAAGTGTCCGCCCGAGCGCCACCGCATCGTGGCGACCTCGTTCCTGAGCTGGTGGAACGCAGGCCAGATGTAGTCGAAGAACTGGATCTCGACGACCGGCTTCATTCCGCGCAGGGCCATCCCGACGGCGCGACCCACGATATTGGCCTCGGCCAGGGGAGAGTTGAACACCCGGTCAGACCCGAACTCACGCTGCAAGCCCCAGGTCACCTTGAACACACCGCCCTTGCCCTTCAAATCATCCAGGTACTGATCGCGCGACACATCCGCGACGTCCTCGCCGAACACGACCACGCGTGGGTCACGCCGCATCTCGTCCCTCATGCAGACGTTGAGGAGATCGACGACCGTGGTCGGGTCGCCTTCGAAGGCGGGAGCCGTGGAAAATGCGTCCGAGGTGACATCCACCTCCGGCGAGAAGACGTGGTCGAAGACCGTCTCGGGCCCGGGCTGCGACTGCTCGACGGCCAGTTCGCTGGCTTCGACGACGCTGACGTCCACCTCTTCGCGCACGGTCTCCAGGTCCGCTTCCGTGGCCATGCCGGCGCTAACCAGGAAAGAGGCCATGTTCGCGATCGGGTCCCGCGACTCCTCGATATCGCGCTCCGATTCGGGCTTGTACATCTTTTCGTCGTCGGACATCGAGTGGCTGTACGGCCGCGTCACATGGGCATGGACGAGGGCTGGACCGCGGCGGGCCCGGCAGTACTCTGCCGCTCTCCGCATCGCTCCGTACGAGGCGATGGGGTTCGTACCGTCCACCTCGATCACCAGGAGGTCGGGAAAGGCGGATACCAGCTTCGAGATGCTGCCGCCGGCCGTATTCACCTCCACCGGTACCGAGATCGCGTACCCGTTGTCCTCCACCAAGTAGATGACCGGCAGCTTCAGATTCGAGGCGGTATTCAGTGATTCCCAGAATTCGCCCTCGGACGTCGTACCATCCCCGGTCGTGGCCAGCACCACTTCGTCGCCGTGAAACTCCACGCCCGCGTCGGCCAGTCCCAGCCTGCCTGCACGGACTCCCGCCTCGGCGCACCCGACGGCCTGCAGAAACTGAGTTCCCGTCGGACTGGAGGTGCTGACCAGGTTGTGGTCCGCGTGGCCCCAGTGAGAAGGCATCTGGCGGCCACCGCTCGCCGGATCGTCCGCGGCTCCGACGCCCTCCAGGAACATCTCGTAGGGCGTGACCCCGAGCTGGAGCGCCAGCGCTCGATCGCGGTAGTACGTGAAGAACCAGTCGTACCCCGACCGCAGCGCCATTCCGGCCGCCACTCCGATCGCCTCGTGCCCGGCGCCACTGATCTGGAAGTAGATTTTCTGTTGCCGCTTCATCAAGAGTTCACGGTCGTCGATGCGCCGTGACAGGTACATGGTTCGGTACATGGAGAGCAGGTCCGCGGGCTGCAGGCCCTGCGAATCAGGTTCCTTGTTCCCGTTTTCCACGTGCTCGATCGGTGTTGCCATTCCCACCTTCCGCTTCGCGCGGGGACACGGTATCAATGCCGGCCGGCCGCCCTCGGCCTCCGTCTCTATCGTTGGTATCTCCGACAGCCGATAATTATAGCGCGTGAGAAGAGGGGCACCAAATCGGGACCTGCGCCGCACAGGACATTGACAGGCGTGCGCGCAGACCCCAGGATACGGCATAATTTTAGTCTCAGCTAAATTTCTCCTCTTCCGGACACGAGGCGTCGTTGAAGCACTCGCGTGGAGCATTGATGGCCGCTGCATGGCTTCTCGTGTTCCCGACTTTCACGTCGAGCCAGGAAGCCGAACCCATGGTCACCGACCGGCCCGATTTCACGGAGAGCGCGTCGACCGTCGCTCCGGGCCGGTTCCAGTTCGAGCTCGGGTATACATTCTCGAAGACCGGAGATGAAGAGCGTAGCGACTTTGGCGAGCTCCTGGTCCGCATCGGGATCTTGTCCTGGCTGGAGGGACGCCTCGGACTCAACTCGATATCCCTGGTTCGATCGTCCCAGGCCGACGAGGAGGGGATCCAGGACCTGGCAATCTCGTTCAAGGGGGTGCTCTACCGGAAGCCTGACGGAGGCTCCGCCGCCGTCCCGCAGGTAGCACTACTGTTCGGCGCGGATCTCCCGACGGGGGATAGCAATTTCGGAGCGAACGCCGTTCAGCCGGGAGCGAAGCTGGCGCTCGACTTCAGTCTCACGGACCGACTCAACCTGGGGTCCAATCTGGGTTGGGCCTACCTGGCATCCGGCGAGGAGCGCTTCCACCAGGGCGTCGGGAGCGTCGTTCTCGGATACGCGATCAGTGAGCCGGTAACGGTCTATTTCGAGTGGTACGGACTCTTCCCCGAGAACCGTGGCGGCGGCGCCGACCATTATCTCAACGGTGGCCTCACGTGGGGCCTCACAGCGAATCTCCAGTTGGATTGGAGGATCGGCGCCGGCCTGCAGGACCCGAACCCCAACTGGTTCACGGGCGTGGGACTGTCCTTTCGGCTGTAGGCAGCCCCTAGGCCCGTTCCTTCTTCTCAGGCCTGATATCCGCGCCCGGAAGCGCCGCCCGGGCCATCCGCTTCGTAAAGTAGTATACCCGTTTCAAGCTCTCCAGCACGTCCACTTCGAAGGTGTACGCGGGCAGCCGGCCGGGCTCCTGCGCGATCAGCCTTTTCGCCTCGTGCAGGTGGGCCGAGTCCGCGAGCCGGTTGATCTCACTCTTCATGGCGACGACTTCGGCCGCCGCGGCTTCGTTTTTCTGGGTAACCGCGAGGAGCGCCATGTCCAGCGCCCGGCCAACGGCCGAGTGGAACTCCTCCAGCACGCCGACCGTGGCAGCGCTCACTCGCACCGCATCATCCAGGCGAGAGTGGCCGAGCGACACGAGGTTGGTCTCGATTATGTCGCCGATGTTCTCCAGGTCGTTGGTGGCCTCCATCAACTGCAGCAGCTCGACCGTCTGCCCCTCCGTAAGGCTCTCCTGGCTCACCCTGCCGAGGTACGTGACGATCTCGCCGTGCAGGGCGTCCACCTCATCGTCCCTCGCGGCGAAACCACCCAGGTTCTCTCGGTCTCCTCCCAGCGTCGCGGGCAGGATGTCCTGCAACATCGCGCGTACCCTGTCTCCCATGTGCAGCATTTCGAGGCGTGCGCGGTCGAGGGCGAAGGCCGGAGTGCGAATCAGGCCCTCATCCAGGTACTTGATCCGCACCCGTTGGTCGCCGTTCTTTCGATCCGGCAGCAGGCGCCTGACCAGCCACACGAAGGCGTTCACGAACGGCAGGAAGAGCAGCGTGTTGATGACGTTGAACAGAGTATGGGCATTGGCGACCTGGCGAGGCGTCTCGGCCGCCAGCCGGGCCCCGCCGGCCAGCTCGGGGTGGGACGGCGACACCTGCACAGCCAGCCACATCAGCTGGTCGATCAGGAACACCCAGATCAGCACGCCCACCACCTTGAAGATCAGGTGAATCACGGCGGAACGCTGGGCCTCGCGCGGCCGCCCGATCGAGGCGAGAAGGGCGGTGACCGTCGTGCCGAGGTTCGCTCCGAGGAGCAGCGCGATGCCGGCGGGCAAGGAGACCAGTCCCTGGCTCCCCAGTACGATGATGATGCCGACCGTGGCCGAAGACGACTGCACCAGCGCCGTGAAAACGGCTCCGACCGCGATCCCGAGCCACGGGTTCTCCAGCCCCGCCATTACATTCAAGAACGGCTGCCACGTCCTGAGCGGCCTCATGGCCTCGCCCATGATGCCCATGCCGAGGAACACCAGGCCCAGGCCCATGATCGCGGTGCCGTAGTGGCGGGTGGTGTCCCGCCGCGCGACGAACATCACCAGGAATCCCACGGCCACCAGGAGCAGCGAGTACTCCTTGATGTTGAACGCGATGATCTGGGCCGTGATGGTGGTGCCGATGTCCGCGCCGAGGATGACGCCGACCGATTGGGTGAGGGTCATCAGTCCGGCCGAAATGAACCCGACCACGAGGACCGTCGTCACGGATGAAGACTGGATAACGGCCGTGACGAACGCGCCCGTGAGGACGCCCGTCACCCGGTTTCGGGTGAGGCGGGCCAGGATGGACTTCATCCGGTCCCCGGCCACGATCTTCAGGGAATCGGCCATCTGGCCCATCCCGTACAGGAACAGGGCCAGACCGCCGAGCAGCCCGAATATCAGTTGCAGAGGTCCGGGATCGGTGAATCCCGTGCCGTGCATTGGCAGGTCCTACTCTTCTGAGTTCCGTTCCATGGCCCGGATTCCCCTCGGCTTACGCCGCTTGAGACGGGTCGCCTCCCGGTATCGGTCCTCCGCCCAACGGATCAGCTCGGACTGCGAGCTGCGTCGGTCGTCGTCGCCCTTCGGTCGTCGCTGCCGGTAACTGCCGTCGGCCCTCATCTCCCAGGCCGAGCGGCGATCCGCCAGCTGCGTATCCAGGATCTGCCGCAGCTCGGCGCGCAGCTCGGGATCTTCCACCGGGGCCACGATCTCCACCCGGCTTCGAAGGTTGCGGCGCATCGCGTCCGCCGACCCGAGGTAGAAC
>JABDQB010000310.1 GCA_013042495.1 Gemmatimonadota bacterium | reverse complement strand
GCCTTGCCCGGGAGAGCGGCGTCGATGGTGTCGTTTCGTCGGTGAACGAATGCCGAGCCGTGAAGCTGGCCTGCGGGCCGGACTTCCTGGTGGTTACGCCCGGAATCCGCTTGGCCGGTGAGGCGGTCCAGGATCAGAAGCGGGTGGCCACGCCCGCCGTGGCGAGAGCGGCGGGAGCCGATTTCCTGGTCGTCGGAAGGTCCATTACGCGGGCCGAAGACCCCGCCGCCGCACTCGAACGCATCCGGGCCGAACTGGGCTGACGCCGTCACAGAGACCGGTCGTCGAAACCAGCTCGCCTCCGCTTCCGTACTTCACTCCAGGACCGCGAGCCGTGCGGCTCCGGGTGAACCAGGTCGAAAGGAGTCGTTCACGATGTTGGAGTTCATTCTGCATCTCGTCGTCTCGGCCCTGCTGCTCATCGTGGTCGCGAAGATCGTCGATGGTGTGGAGGTCGACGGTTTCGTCGCGGCATTGTTCGCGGCTGCCGTCATGGGTCTTGCCAACGCGTTTCTCGCGCCTATCGCTGCTTTGATGGCGCTGCCGATCAATATCCTGACGTTCGGGCTGCTCTGGTGGCTGATTCGATGGGTGATCAACGCCCTGATGATGTGGCTTACATCGGCGATCGTCACCGGATTCAAGGTCAGTGGCTTCAGCGCCGCGTTCTGGGGCGCCGCCGTGCTCACGATCGGCAACCTGATGGTGAGCTGGATCTTCTAGGCTGATGGGCGGGCCAGGGTGGAGGCGAGGGCGCCCGCAAGGTCGATTCGCACCTGCCGGGCCGGCGACTGCACCCTGAGCTGCAGGTAGAACCGGACCCGGCCGAGAGCCTCGCCACCTATCGCTCCGAGGAGCACCCATTCCGGAAGCGGCGCGCCCGACGCGGTCCAGGCCACCGCCGGGAGCGCCAACCCGAGCAGAAGACGCGGAATCGCCAGGTTTCGGGCCAGGTTGGCGTGCTTGGAGTCAGAGCGAGAAGCCGGCCGAAGTACCGCCACCGCCTTGAGGAGTCCGGCTGCCCCGGCGAGCCACGGGCTGCCGGCCCATAACCCGGCCAGGTACACGCCCGTGAGAAGAGCTCCGCCATCATCCAGCAGAGGATGCCGCCCAGGGTAGACCGGTCGGTATACCATGTCCGCTGAAACGAGGGTCGCGAGGCCCGCCACTGCGACCGCCGCAGCGGCCGTGGCGGGAGTCGAGGGACCCAAGGCCAGCACCGCGGTCGCGCCGGACGCAAAGGCGCCGAAGCCGACCACCTCTCGGCTGAGCCAGGACCGGCGGACGTTAAGGCCCGCCCTCCACGCCCTGGCCGGTTTGCCGAGATGCGAGAAGCTGAGTCCGGCCGCCACGACAGCAACCGCGGCAAACAGGGCCGCCGGCGGTCGTGGTCCTCCCCCCAGCGTGCCCGCGAACCCGGCAACCAGGACGGCCACGAGGAAAGTGAACGCGGCGAGCGACCATTCGGACCGCAGAGTGACCCCCGGCACCGGGCGGGGCGCGGCCGAGGTGTCGGCGACCGAAGCCCCCGCGCCTGCCAGGTGCGCCGCCCGCCGCGGCACCTCGATTCGGATGGACGGTCCGAGGTCGGTCCGGGGGAAGCCCACAACCGGTCCTCCCAGCTGGGATGCATCCAGCACGGCAAAGTCGAGAGCGCCCGTGGGGCAAAGCGTGGCGCAGGCCGGTTTCAGGCCCTCGGCGAGCCGGTGGGAGCAAAACGTACACTTCCCCATCACACCGCGATCCGCCTCGTATCTCGGCGCCCCGAAAGGACAGGCCCAAGAGCAATACCGACACCCAATGCAACGACCGGGGTCGATCAATATCGCCCCGGTGCTGACGTCCCTGGAATAGGCGAGGGCGGGACAGGAGTACATACACGCTGGTTCGGCGCAGTGGTTGCAGGCCAGGGAGAGGTGGAACCGGGGGATTCCGGGTATCGACGCGTCGTTGAACGTGATGACCTCGCGCCAACTGAGTTCGGCTCCCAGGTCGTTCTCGATGGAGCATGCCAACTCGCATGCCTGGCAGCCCGTGCAACGATTGGGATCGAACAGAAACGCCGAAGGCATTTCAGGCGGTCTCGATTTCGACCAGCGTGTCGTGGAACGCGGCTCCGTGCCCCATGTCCGTCTCCCTGCCGGGAGAGCAGAAATTGACGGTGCCGCCTTCCTGGATCCACCAGCCGTTGGTGACGCTGATGCAGCCCGGTTTCAGACCAGAGTCGATCTTGGCCGGGAGACGAAACTCGCCCCGGTCGTTGAAGACGCGTACCCGAGCCTTGCCCTCGATGCCCCGCGGCCGCGCATCGTCGGGATGGACGTGCACGGCCGGGCCGGGATCGACCCGCCTGATCATCCGCAGATTCCCGAACTGGCTGTGGATGCGGTTCTTCGTGTTGGGGGTCATCAGGTAGAGAGGGTACTCCGGCCGACCCACCGCGCGCCGAACCGACTCCTGTGGCTCGGTGTAGCATGGAAGCCGGTCGACCCCCCAGCGCTCGTGCGCTTCGTCAGACACCAGTTCGATCCGCCCGGAGGGAGTCGAGAACCGGCCGGTGGCATAGGCGATCTCCTCGTGCAGGGGCGGGAGTGCCGGCCCTTCCTTCAATCGCTCAATGCTCAGCCCATCGAAGGGCGCGAGGCGCGCCTCGAGGAACGACTCGACGTCCGCGTCGGACGGCCCGGGGATCTTGCCCGCGAGCCTGGATAGATCGACGCCCAACCTCGGGGCCAGGAGGCGGTAGACTTCGGTTTCGGGCTTCACCAGGCCCGGCGGTTCCACGATCTTCTGCCTCAATTGCAGGTACGGGTGCCAGTAGGCGCCGATGACGTCCGTCTGCTCGAACATCGTCTTGGCCGGCAGGACGAGATCGGCTTCCCGAGCCGTGTCGGTCAGGAACTGGTCTACGACGACCCGGAAATCGAGAGCGCGGAAAGCCTCCAAGACCACCTTGGTGTCGGGGTTCTGCGTCACCGGGTTGCCACGTTCTACCCATGCCATGCGGATGGGGGGGGCCGCCTGGTCCAGGATGTCACGGCCGAGGCGGGCCGTAGACACCGAGACGCGCACGACGCCGTCAGGTTCCTCCGGCGGGTAGCATGCCAGAGGGTCACGCACCTCGTCGAATATGTGGCTCTGCAGGTTCGCGTATACCCAGCCGGCGCCCGGGCGACCGAAGTTCCCCGTGATCGCCAGCAGAGCGAGGATAGCGCGAATCGTCTGACCTGAATTGGTGTAGCGCTGCATGCCGTAGCCGGCCGTGATGCTCATCGGCCGCACCGAGCCCATCCACCCGGCCAGTTCGAGGATCTGCGAGACCGGCACCTCCGTGATCTCGGACGCCCAATCGAGCGAGCAGTCGCCAGCCAGAGCCGCGAACTCCTCGAACCCGTTTACGTGGTCACGCACGAAGGTCTCGTCGATCGAATTCGACCGGATGATCTCACCCGCGAGCGCGAGCGCGAGGGCCCCGTCCGAGCCGGGCCGCGGCCGCAGCCACAGGTCAGCGGAATCCGTGCTCTCCGTCCGGCGGGGATCGATCACGACCAGGCGGCCGCCGGCCTCGCGGGCCTCCTGGATGAAAGGCATCTGGTGGATGTTGGTCTCGGCGGCATTCTTACCCCACATGACGATCAGGCGGGCCCTGGCGATGTCCCACGGAACGCTGTGCCGATTGTCACCGAGAGTGAGTCGAGTCGCTTCCAGTCCCGCGGGCCAGCACAGATCCCCGTATGTGGTGGTGCAACCGCCATAGAGACGCCAGAATTCGAGCCCCGCGGCGTTCAGTAGCCCCTTGGTCCCGCTGCCCGCGTAGTAGAGAAGGCCTTGCGGCCCGGTGGTCGCGCGCAGCCGACGCAACTCTCCGGCGATGAGGTCCAGAGCGGCATCCCAATCCACGGGTTGGAAGTCGCCGGACGGTGTCCTTCTCAGGGGGGTGAGGACGCGGTCGGGGGATCGGACCCGCTCCACGTAGCTCAGGCCCTTCAGGCAGACGCCCTCGGGGGTGGCCCGGTTCCCCGCGTGGGGTTCGATACGCCGGATCTCGCCATCCTCGACGTGCACGCGCATTCCACACGTGCTGTAGCAGTTCCTCGGACACGCCGTCGTGTACACCGACATCCGGGTCCATCTCCTGGCGGAAGTTCGAGTTCGCCACGTCCGATCATGGTGTGACCCGCGGCGGCCTTCGGTCAACCCGCCGGGCGATTTCGTCGGATCCGGATAGCGAGCAGAGAGTAGACGAAAACGTTGAAAATGACGAGCGCGAGACCGAGCCACACACGGGTCGTGGCCCAGTTGGCGGGATAGAGAAGCCCACCTACATAGTGCTCGATGAAGCCCCCGGCGTAGCCTTGCTGGCCCGCTTGCGACCGGAGGCTCTGTTCGAGCGGCGTGAGCGGACATACCCACCCGACGAGCTCCAGTGCGGAGCCGTACAGGACACACGGGATGTGAAGGATCGCGAGCCGTGGCCGGAAGAGCACGAGGAGCGCGCCCACGCTCACGAACAGGACGAATCCCATGTGTACGACGACAATCAGGTCGGCCAGCGCTGCTTGCAGCACTCTTCCGCACTCCGGTTCCGGATACGGCCGGTACTTGCCGCCCGATATTACCCCCGGCAGCGATCACGGTCCATGACCACCGCGGCAGCGCAGTGCCCCCGGGCAAGACTCGTGAGCGAAACCGGCGGTCGTTCGAAGCCGTATGTCCAGTAACCACCGATGGATCTATCGCGGCTTCCTCCGGTACACACGGTCCGGGAGGATCACGGAATGAAAGCGATACGCATCGTCCGACCTGGAGAGCCCGACGTCCTCGAGCTCACGGACCTGGAAGATCCGGTACCGGGCCCCGGGCAGGTGCGCGTCGAGGTGCATGGGACGGCTCTCAACAGGGCTGACCTCCTCCAGCGGCGCGGGGCCTATCCTGCCCCACCCGGCGCTCCCGCCGACATCCCCGGCCTCGAATTCTCCGGTGTGGTAGAGGACGTGGGCGAGGGAGTAGACGAATCGGCGGTCGGCGCATGGGTGATGGGCCTGGTGGGTGGTGGCGGATACGCCGAGATGCTCGTCACTCAGGCCAGCCATATCGTGCCGATGCCCCGGGGCCTGAAGTTCATCGAGTGTGCGGCCGTGCCGGAGGCTTTTTGTACGGCCTACGACGCGCTTATCACGCAGGGCGGACTTCGCGCGGGCCAGACCGTTTTGATCCATGCGGCGGGGAGTGGTGTCGGCACGGCCGCGATTCAAGTGGCGAGAGCCTTCGGGGCCGCGAAGGTCTTCGGAACGGCTTCAGCAGCCAAGCTCGAGACACTGGAAGAGCGCGGACTGGCGCTGGATGTCCCCATCGACTACCGCCGGAAGTCTTTTCGCGACGTGATTCGAAGCGAGACCGACGGGCGGGGCGTGGATCTTATTCTCGATCTGGTCGGGGCGTCCTACTGGACCGACAACCTTGCCAGTCTAAGGACCCGGGGCCGGATCGTGCTGGTCGGCCTCGTGGGCGGCACCATGGCCCAGCTCAACCTCGGCGTGCTGCTGCGCCGAAGGTTGCACGTGATCGGCACGGTCATGCGCTCGCGCGATTCGAACGAGAAGGACGAGCTTGCCGAGCGCGCGCGCGCCCACCTCCTGCCCCGGTTCGAATCCGGGGAATTGCAGCCTGTCGTGGACCGCGTGTTCGACCTCGAAGAGGCAGCCGAAGCGCACGCCTACATGGAGGACAACCAGAACGCGGGCAAGGTGGTACTGCGCGTTCGCGGTTGACCGCGGCTATTCTGGCAGGTCGATATCCTGCAGACCAACGATCCCTTCCTCCAGCCACTCGAAGTCGCCATCGAGAACACGCCGCGCGACCTGGTACATCGCATCGTCATCGTTCGACCGCATGTCGGAGAACAGTGACTCGACCCTTCGTCTGGCCACTCGGCAGAACACGTCCGCCAACTCCCGGGCGCGGTCCGCGTCCGGTCGTCCAGTGCGGGCGAGCATCTGCACCCGGCAGACAACGGCAGACATGGCGAACAGTTCCGCCGCGATGTCCACGCCCCGGAACAGGAGCATCTGTTTGCGCTGCAACCCGGCTCCGAAGCGAACCATCTTGTGGAAGAGCGTCCTAGCCAGGCGACGGGATGATCGATCGACGAAGCGCATGTGCCCGGCCAGGGTACCGAATCTGCCGTAGCCACCCATCCGGGGAACCCACTGCCTGGGGTACCAGAGCGCATAGAAGGCGGCCACTCTCGGCAGGAGCTTGAGCTTCTGGCCGGTACTCAGGTCGCCCTCGACCAGCGGGCCCGCGACCTGCAGGTGCCGATCCACCGCCTCGCGAGCGATGAACAGTCGCATGATTTCGCTCGAGCCCTCGAAGATCCGATTGATTCTGAAATCTCTCAGCATCCGCTCCGCGGGGACCGGCTTTTCGCCCCGCGCGAACAGCGAGTCCGCCCTTTCGTATCCGCGCCCGCCCAGTGCCTGGACCATTTCATCGATCACGGTCCAGCCTGTCTCGGTGTTGTAGAGCTTGGCCAGCGCGGCCTCAAGACGAATGTCGAATTCTCCTCGGTCGACCATCAACGCGGACAGCTCGGCTACCGCCTCCATGGCCAGGGTCTCGGCTGCGATGTACGCGATCTTCTGTGCAACGGCTTCGTGGCGCCCCACGGGCTGACCCCACTGGACCCTCTCGTTTCCCCATTCGCGAGTGTATCGGAGGGCCGTCTTGCCGCTACCGACGGCGACCGCGGGAATCGAGAGACGACCCGTGTTCAGGGTAATCAGCGCGAGCTTGAGTCCCCGGCCCTCGTCCCACAGCAAGTTCTCAACCGGCACGCGGACGTCGGTGAACCGGATGTTGGCGTTCTCGATTCCGCCGATACCCATGAAGTGGTTGCGCGCCGTGATCTCGACTCCGTCCCACTCCATCTCCACGATGAACGCTGAGATCTTTCCGGTGCTGGGATGGCGGGCCATGACCACGAGCAGTTCGGCGATCGTGCCGTTCGTGGTCCACAGCTTGTCGCCGTTCAGCACATAGTGAGTCCCATCGTCGCTCAGCTCAGCTGTCGTGCTGAGTCTCGCGGGGTCCGATCCCACGTCGTCCTCCGTCAGAGCGAACGCCGAAATGGCGCCGGCGGCGAGGCGCGGAAGATATCGCTGCTTCTGCTCGGGAGTGCCGAACATCTTGAGGGGTTGCGGCACCCCGATGGACTGGTGTGCCGAAAGTAGGGCGACCAGACTGCCATCGACGCTGCCCAACGTCGCCATCACCTGGTTGTACTCCGTCTGGCCAAATCCGAAACCGCCGTATTCTTCCGGGATCTTCAGCCCGAACGCTCCCATACGCCGCAGTTCATCGACGACCTGAGGCGGGATCTTTCGGTTCCGATCGATGGCTTCCGAGTCCACCGTGCGCAGATACGCGGTGAGTTCCGCAAGGAAGTCGCGACAGCGCTCTCCGACGAAATCATCCGGGTCCGGATAGGGATCGATGAGATCGAGCCGGAAGCGGCCGAGAAACATGTCGCGGACGAAGGTCGCCTTGTCCCATTTCTTCTGTCGGGCCGCTTCCGCGACGCGGCGTGCCTCCTCCTCGCTGACGTGCACCTTCTGCCGCGGAACCTGCTTTTCCGAACCGGACATGACTAGGCATCCATTCTGGCGGTGATGGGAACCGATCCCGCCCGAAAACGTTTCGAGCCCGGGAGAGTGATCAGGCCCGGACGGCCGCTTGGGGGGGCGTTCGACGCACGACCATAAAGTATCACCGTGCTACCCCATCTCGCCCCCCCCAGCCCAGGCGCCACCGGTGCAGGCCCGGGGAGGCTCGGCTACTATACCGGTCCACCCCCGGGTCAGGTTCCCGCGAGTCCCTGGCCAGCGGCGGTTGTGGTGCGCTACAGGAGCGGTTCGCGGAATGAGAGACGATATGGTATACAGGGCGTCCGAAGCATCGCGTGATGCCATAGCCGAGGCCCTGGCGAGAGTCAGGCGACGGACCCTCGACATCGTAGACCCGCTCTCAGAGGCCGCCTTCACCGTACAGCATTCGCCCCTGATGAGTCCGATCGCCTGGGACCTCGGGCACATCGCGGAGTTCGAAGACCTGTGGCTGGTGGAGCGGCTTGGAGAGGTAGTCGCCGAGTCCGCGCTGCCCGACATCTACGACGCGATGCGGACACCCAGGTCGCGCCGCGGCATGCTCGATTTGCCGGCTCGTACCGCGATCCTGGCCCGACTCGAGGAAGTGCGGAATCGGACGCTCGATACGCTGGCCCGGCTCGAATTCTCCCAGTCGGACAACCGTCTCCTGCGCGACGCTTACGTCTACGAGCTGGTCCGGGCACACGAGGCCCAGCACCAGGAGACCATTTTGCAGACGATTTCGCTCATGGAGCCCGAGGGTTACGTGCCAGGGTCGCGCAGGCGTTTCGAGCCGCCGGGCCCGGCGGTCGCGGGCGAGATGATCAGCGTTCCCGCAGGGCCTTTCGAAATGGGAGCGCCGGCGCGGCCTTTTGCCTACGACAATGAGCTTCCGCGGCACGTGGTGACCACTTCGGCATTCGAATTGGGCCGGTATCCCGTGACCAACGGGGAGTATCTCGAGTTCGTGGCGGCCGGTGGTTACGATGATCGGATGCTGTGGACCGTCGGCGGGTGGGAGTGGAAGGAAGAGGCCGGCCTGGCCGCGCCCCTGTATTGGCGTCCCGCCGGGCTCGAGGGCCCGCTGTCCTCCGGGGAGGCAACCGAGGCGGCCCGTGAGGGTGGAGTGTCGGCCTGGGCGCGGACCACGTCGCTGGGCGCCGAGCCGCTTCAGGCTCGTGATCCCGTGATCCACGTCTGCCATCATGAAGCGGAGGCGTACGCGCGTTTCGCCGGCGCGAGGCTGCCGACCGAGGCAGAGTGGGAGAAGGCAGCGGGATGGGATCCGGAGTCCGGTGCGGTGCACCCCTACCCCTGGGGCGAGCCCCTCCCCACTCCGGATCTCGCCAACCTCGGCGCGGCCGCTTTCGGGGTCTCACCCGTTGGCGCGTTCCCCGCAGGTCGCAGTCGCCTTGGCTGTGAGCAGATGCTTGGCGATACCTGGGAATGGACCTCCTCCCGCTTCCGGGCATACCCCGGTTTCGAGGCATACCCGTACGACGACTACTCGGCCGTGTTCTTCGGTGACGAGTACATCGTGCTGAGGGGTGGGTCGTGGGCCACGGACGGCGGCGTCGCCCGGAACACGTTCCGAAACTGGGACTATCCGATTCGCCGGCAGATCTTCGCGGGATTCCGTCTCGCACGGGACCTGGCCCGGTGAACGGCGGAACTGGTTCGAGGATCGTTCTGCGCAATACGCTGCGC
>JABDQB010000305.1 GCA_013042495.1 Gemmatimonadota bacterium | reverse complement strand
GACCAGTATGGTCTCCGGTACGAACGACCAGGGGACCGCCGGCCAGCATGGCCTCGTTGGCCCGGATCGCGTGCTCGTACAGGGCCGGGGCCGTGTAATTCCAGCGCACGATGCTTGCCGAGCGGATTCCGTGGTTTTCGACCCCGTAGCTGCTGATGTACGGCCCTATCTGTTGCATGCGTGCGCGCCTTCCGTATCTGGTGGTCCGTCTTGATCTGCCCGTCGAGCGCCGGTCGGTCCCGGTAATCGACAGCCGGTGGGCCGTCGCCCGATACGCCGGAAGTCATAAACATACGGCCTCGCGCCGTTCTGCCGAACCCCGGCTGGCAACGGCCGCCGGGCCGGGGTAAGTTGCCGCGCTGGATCTCCCCTTTGAACCGCGAGCCGATTGAGGCTTGGCCATGATCACACTGACGGGCAGTGACCTTTCGATCGACGAAGTCGTTGCCGTAGCGCGACGCGGCGAAAAGGTGGCTCCGCTGGACGCTCCCGTCCGCGAGCGCATGAGTCGCAGCAACCAGTGGATCGAGGAGGCCGTCGCCGCCAATGATCGCGCCATATACGGCGTCAACACGGGCTTCGGACTGTTGGCCACCGAGCGCGTTCGCCCGGAAGACGCCGGTCGACTGTCCCGGAACCTCATCCTGAACTGTTGCGCCGGAGTCGGACCTCCCCTGGCCGAGGACGTCGTGCGGGCCATGATGGTCGTGCGCGCCAACACGCTCGCCCGCGGAAATTCGGGTGTGCGGCCTGAGCTGGCTGACTCGTTCATCCGCATGCTGAACAAGGGCGTGCGACCGTACGTGCCGTCGAAGGGCTCGCTGGGCGCCAGCGGCGACCTCGCGCCACTCGCCCACATCGGCCTGGTCATCACCCGAGATCCCGAACCTGATGGCGAGGACACGGGCAAGGCCTGGTTCGAGGGGGAACTGCTCTCGGGAGCCGAGGCCATGGAGCGGGCCGGCATCCCGCGGCTCGTTCCAAGGGCAAAGGAAGGACTGTCTCTTACGAACGGCACCACTTTCATGCTCGGGGCGGCCGCCCTCGCGGCGAGGGACGCACTCGACCTCCTCGACCACGCGGAGGCCGCCGCTGCTCTCACGCTCGAGGCCCTGCGCGCCCGTTCCAACTTCCTGCACCCGGCCCTTCACGATGCCAGCGGACAGAAAGGTCAATCCGAGGTCGCCTGGAACCTGCGCCGGCTTCTCGATGGAAGCCGGCTGGTCGACAGCGATCCCGATCGGGTCCAGGATGCCTACAGCGTGCGCTGCATCCCGCAGGTCCACGGCCCGATCCGGGACGCCGTGCGTTTCGTCACAGGCCGGATCGACAGCCTTCTCAACGGGACGAGCGACAACCCGTTGGTGTTCATGGACCTGCCGGACGGCCCCGATGTCGTGTCGGGAGGGAACTTCCACGGGCAGGGGCTGGCACTGTGGCTCGATCTCCTGGGGATCGCGGTGGCCGAGGCTGGCAGCATGAGCGAGAGGAGGACGTTCCGACTCCTCACTCCGGGCCTGTCGGAGGGCCTGCCCGCGATGCTGGTTCCGGACCCGGGCCTGAACAGCGGCCTGATGGTGGCCCAGTACACGGCCGCTGCCCTCGTTTCGGACAACAAGACCCTGGCTCACCCGGACAGCGTCGACTCGATACCATCCAGCGCCAACCAGGAAGATCACGTGAGTATGGGAGCGAATGCCGCCCGGCACACGCTCGAGATCCTGGATAACCTGCGTCACGTGGTCGCGATCGAGCTGCTGACGGCGGCCCAGGCCGTCGACCTCAGAGAGACGGGACCCGACGGTCTCGCTCCCCTGACGCGCACCGTATACGACAAGATCCGCAGCCGAGTGAAGTTCCTCGAGCACGACAGGGCGTTGACGCCAGACATTGAAGCCGCCGCCGACCTGGTCCGGTCCAACGCCGTCCTGGCGGACGTGCGCGAGCACTGAACCGTATCCCGTAGGCCCGGAACTACAAGAAGGGTCCCTCGATCATGACAACGTGGACTGACGAAGACATGGCGGCGTTCCTGAAGGTGGTGGACGCCGGCGATGATCAGACCGGCGGCGGCACCGCGTCCGCCGTGGCCGGCGCCATGGCGGCCGGCCTGGCGGGCATGGTCGCCCGCCTCTCCATCGGCCGGGACGGGATGGAACCCGAGCCGTACTACCGGGAGATCGATGCCGAGGCGCAGGTGCTCACCGGATCCCTGTTGCGCGGCGGAAGAGAGGACTCCGAGGCGTTCGGCGCCGTGATGCGGGCGTTCACGCTGCCGAAGTGCACGGACGAAGAGAAGGCCGCCCGCTCGGCTGCGATCCAGGAGGGCATGGTGGGCGCCGCGAAGGTCCCGCTGGAGAACGCGGAGCGGTGCGCGGCTGTGCTCGGGCTGGTCACGCGCCTGCAGGGCCGTTCGAATCAGAACGCGGCTTCCGATCTGGCGGTCGCGGCCGCCCTCGCCAGGACCGCTCTCGAGGGCTGCCTCGCCAACGTGGCGATCAACGTGGAGAGCATCAAGGACTCGCAGACGGCTGCGGGTCTCGCGGAGCGGGCTGCGGCCCTTAGGGCGGCCCTGGACCAGGGGGAGGCCGTCGATGGCTAAGGTCCTGATGTGCAAGGCGAACATCAGCGAAGGTCGCCGCAAGGA
>JABDQB010000292.1 GCA_013042495.1 Gemmatimonadota bacterium | reverse complement strand
GAGTTGGCCCGGCTGCGGGACGAAGACGAGAGACCCGTTGTTGCCTGGATCGGGGAGGTCGGAGCTTCAGGTGGTTACTACGTAGCGCTTGGCGCGGACAGCATCCTGGCTCTTCCCAGTTCCATTACGGGTTCGATCGGGGTGATCATGCAGTTTCCCAACGCCGGGGAGCTGCTGAGAAAAGCTGGCGTCGGTCTCGAGGTTGTGAAGAGCGGTGAGCTGAAGGACATCGGATCGCCCGTCAGGGATCTCACCGTCGGGGAGCGGAGGATCCTGCAGGATCTGGTAGACGACGTGTACGAGCAGTTCGTGGCCGCCGTAAGCGATAATCGAGGCCTGGAACGGGACAGCGCCGCCTCGCTAGCCGATGGTCGTGTGATGTCCGGAGCCCGAGCGGCGGAGCTCGGGCTTGTGGATCGGACGGCGACGCTCAGCGAAGCGTTGGACCTGGTGGGCCGGATGTCCGGACTGGGCGACAACCCTCGGATTGTACGACCCGCGGAACGGAGGCTGGGCTTTCGGGACGTCCTGTTCGGGATCGAAGAATCGAGATTGAGTGCACTGGTGAGGAGCGTTCTGGACCGATCCCTGATCGGTCCGCGACTCCGGTATCAATGGCCGTGACTTAAAGACGCTGGGCCGGAACAACAACCACCGGCAGGGGGGATCCACATGACCAAGGCTGACCTAGTCGAACAGGTTCACGAGGCGATCGGACCTGGAGTCACCAAGAAGGACTGCGCGGCGGTGATCGACGCGTTTCTCAACGCTGTCAAGAAAGCGATTGCCAACGGAGATCACATCGAGATCCGTGGGTTCGGGACCTTCAAGGTGCGGAACCGTCGGCCCAGGATCGCCAGAAATCCGAGAACCGGTGAATCGGTCACCGTGCCAGCACGGTCTGTGCCGATCTTCAAGCCGTCCCGCCTGTTCAAGAAGGAGGTCGAAGAGGCTTTCTAGGTAGGTCGTTCATCCGGCGGTCGCACCCGCGGGCGACGGCCGCCGGGGACATGTCAGGAAAAGAAGGTCTCGATCCGGGCGAGGCCCTCGATGAGGTCTTCGTCCGAGACCGAGTAGTTCATTCTCAGGAACCCGGGCGTCCCGAAAGGTTCGCCCGGGATCGTTGCGACTCCTCCCTGCACGAGCAGTTGCTCGGCGACGCCCATGGAATCCGACGTTTCCGTCAGGCGGGCGTAGACGTAGATGCCGCCCGCAGGGGTCCGCAGCTCCAGGCCACGGACCCCTGACAGTGCGGCCACAGCCATGTCACGCCTTCGCCGAAGGGTCTCGCGAAACTCACCGACGACCTTGTCACGCTGCGGCGACGACAAAATGGCGGCAGCGGCGTACTGCGAAGGCGCGGCCGCCCCCGAGGTGGTCTGGCTCTGTAAAGCCGACATCTTCTGCACAACGGGCTCCGGCCCGACCGCATACCCGATTCGCCACCCGGGCATCGAGAAGGCCTTCGAGATTCCGTCCAGGTGGAGCACCCGCTCCGGATCATGCGGCACGTCGAATATGGAAGGCGCGGAGTCCCCCTCGTAATACAGGCGGCGGTAGATCTCGTCCGAGATGATCCACAGACCGTTGGCCTGCGCCCACGCCGAGATCTGTGTCATGAGCTCCCGATCATACACGTCACCGCTCGGGTTGCTGGGGGAATTCAGAAACAGGCCCCGGGTGGCCGGAGTCCGAAGCCCCTCCAGCGTCTCCACATCGATCCTGAACCCGTTTTCCCAGTCCGTTGGTACCACCACCGGTCGCGCCCCGGACAGCTCCACGGTCGCCAGGTAGGTGGGCCAGTAGGGCGACGGCACCAGGACTTCGTCGCCCCTCTGGAACAGGCAGAAACACGCGTTGAATAGAGCCTGTTTGACCCCTGCGGAGACCAGTACGTTCGAAGGCTCGGTCTCTGAGTCCCCGGTGGTATGCCTGACGTACGAAGCGACGGCTGCCCGCAGCTCCGGGATGCCGGGGGTCGGAGGATAGCCCGACTTGCCCGAACGCACGTATTCCAGGCCCGCGTCGATCGCCGCCTGTGGCGTCGGGAAGGAGGGCTCACCGGCCGACAGGTTGATGACAGACTCCCCTGCAGCGCGCATCTTCTTGGCCCGGGCGCTGATAGCCAGAGTGGCGGACGGGACGAGGGAGGCGATGTTCTCGGAGAACCTCATATGGAACTTCCCGGGTCCAGGTGATTGTTGAAGGTTCGAAACCACACTAGTTTCGACGCGATGCGCGACCGCAGCGGCCCGGATAGCGCATCGTGAATGCGGATGTTATTCGAGGCGCTGTCGCGGCGTCAAGATCGGCCTCTTGAGAGTAGTTCATGATCACGGAAACAAGCACACGACTCGCGCCCCAGGAAGTCCTGGAAGGTGCCCGGCGGTTCTTCACGCAGGAGAACGCGCTGTCCGCGGCCAACGTGGTAGACGAGAGTGACCGACACGTGACCGTCGCCACATTCCGCAGTCGACTTGCGATCTCCGCCTGGACGGACGAGAAGGATGGACAGACCAGGGTGAGGGTGAGTACCCTTCGCAGGCAGGATTCGGTGGGGAAGTTCCTGTCCTGGCTGTCCGCGGCGGAGCCCCCGGAGTGAAGGGCCGATTCGAAGTTCCGGTTCGCCTGTTCGGCAGGCATCGGGAAGCTGCCGGGGAACCGGTGCTGCCCGTCGAATTGGCGGATGGCGCAACAGTCGCGGACCTGAAGACGGCGCTCGCTCAGCATCCCGCCTTCGGGACCTCTCTAGACGGTGCGGCCGTTGCCGTGAACAGAACCTATCGGTCGGACGAATCGCTCGTCGTCGAAGGGGACGAGGTAGCGATCATTCCTCCCGTGGCCGGCGGATGAACATCGAGTCGCCCGGAGCCGCGAAGTCTCTCGCAGGAGTGCTGCTCGCGGAGGTGACCGACGAGGAACTTCGAGGCGGTGACCTTCTGCGCCAGCTGGGCAGCTTGTCCGACGGAGCCGTGCTCGTGTTCGAGGGTCGAGTGAGGGACCACAACACGGGACGTGCGGTCGTCTGTCTCCACTATGATGCGTACCGGGAAATGGCCGACGACGTGTTGCGTGAAATCGCGTCCGAGGCGCTTCGGACAACCGGAGCGTCAGTGATAGCCGTGCGGCACAGGGTCGGCAGTCTCGAGCCGCCCGATGTAAGCCTTCTGGTGGGCGTGGCGGCGGCTCACCGCGGCCCGGCGTATGCAGCGTCCACGTACGTCATCGAAGAGCTGAAGCGCCGGCTGCCCCTTTGGAAGCGGGAGGAGTATTCCGATGGCAGCAGCCGTTGGCTTGGCGGTCACACGCCGCCGGCCGGTGGTAGGGGTGCCGAGCGGGCTTCGGAGAGGGGTGTCGAATGACTGGCGTGCAACGGGGTGCCGGGATGAAGGATCAGTTCGGGCGACGAATCGACTACCTGCGGATCTCGGTCACGGACAAGTGCAACCTGCGCTGCACGTACTGCATGCCGGTCGAGGGCCTCGACTGGATCGACCGCGCTGAGTTCCTGACCTACGAGGAGATCGCGTCCGTCGTGCGCCAGATGGCAGGGCAGGGCTTGCGCCGGATTCGTCTCACGGGCGGGGAGCCCCTGGTGCGAAGGGACCTGCCGGATCTCGTTCGCCTGCTCTCAGAGATCCCCCAGATCGAGGACATCGCCATTTCGACGAACGCGATTCTTCTTCCGCAGTTCGGTTCGGATCTGCGAGATGCGGGGGCGAGCCGCGTCAACGTGAGCCTCGACACTCTCAAGAGGGAACGCTTCCGCGACCTGGCCCGCCGCCCCGAGCGGTTTTTCGATGCGACCATGGAGGGAATAGACGCGGCTGAACGCCTTGGCTTCTCGCCCTTGAAGATCAATACGGTGCTGCTGAAGGGGCTGAACGAAGATGAAGTCGAGGAGTTTGCCGAGATCACGAAGAAGCGGCCCTGGCATGTGCGGTTCATTGAGCTGATGCCGACGGGCGACAACCTGCACCTCTCCGAGCGATTCCTATCCACGGATTCGGTTTTGAAACGTCTTCGCGCGATCGGGGATTTGCGCCCGGCGGCGGGTCCGGTCGGAAACGGCCCTGCCACGTACTTCCAGTTCGCGGGGGCTGCCGGAACCGTCGGTGTCATCACGCCTCTGTCTCACAACTACTGCGATCGCTGTAACCGGATGCGGCTGACCGCCGATGGCAAACTCCGAACCTGCCTCTTTGGAACGCACGAGGTGGATCTCAGGGCACCGCTTCGCTCCACGGGAGATGTTCTTCCGGCGGTGCGTGAGGCTCTGCGAGGCAAGCCGGAGCGTCACTTGCTTCAGCTGGGAACGGCTCGCGGCAGCGGCGGTTTGAGGGCTCTGAGCCAGGTGGGTGGTTAGCCCCCGACGACCGGTTGCGCTTGGACGTAGGCAGGGTAGGTTGGGCTTGGGAAGAGTGGCGGCGCGCCCCCCACGTGTCCGCGTTCCCGGAAGACAGTCTCCAATCCACACTTTCCACTCAAGGACGGTCACCGTGGACAAGATAACCGTAGTAGGAGCCGGACACGTCGGCGCGACGGCTGCGCAGCGAATCGCCGAGCGCGAACTGGCGCGTGAGGTCGTGTTGGTGGACATCCTCGAGGGCGTTCCGCAGGGTAAGGCGCTCGACCAGTGGGAGTCGGCGCCTGTCGAGGGCTTCGACACGATGGTTACGGGGGCTCAGCACTACGAAGAAACGGCAGGGTCAGGCGTGTATGTCGTAACCGCCGGACTGGCGCGCAAGCCGGGCATGAGCCGAGACGACCTGGTTCAGAAGAACACCGCGATCATTCGGAGCGTCTCGGAGGAGATCGCCCGATACAGTCCGGATGCCATCATCGTGATGGTCACGAATCCACTCGACGTGATGGCCTACGTGGCGAAGGCGGTTACAGGTTTCCCGCGCGAGCGGGTTATCGGCATGGCGGGAATCCTGGATACGGCACGCTTCCGGAGCTTCATCGCGATGGAGTTGGATGTCAGCGTCGAGGACATCCAGGCGCTGGTTCTCGGCGGTCACGGCGACAGCATGGTCCCAATCGTGAGCACGGTGAGCGTCGGCGGAATCCCCCTGGGTCAGCTTCTGAGCGCAGAGCGAATCGAGGCTCTCGTGCAGCGCACCCGCAAGGG
>JABDQB010000288.1 GCA_013042495.1 Gemmatimonadota bacterium | reverse complement strand
CGATTCCGACGAGCTACGTCGTAGGGAAGTTGTACGGCATTGATCTGCGCGAGCATGGTAGCGGCAATCTGGGGGGAACCAACGCGTACCGGGTCATGGGCCTGCGCGCCGGGATCCCGGTCGTGCTTGTCGACGCTACCAAGGGGTTCGTTCCCGCGTACTTCTTTCCTTCCTGGGACGGCGCCGCTGCTGGCGACCTGGCGCTTCTCTATGGTCTGGCTGCGATCGCCGGGCACGTTTGGTCGATATTCGTGGGTTTTCGAGGAGGGAAGGGCGTCGCGACGGGAGCCGGCGTTCTGGTCGCCCTGGCCCCGACAGCAGCCTTGATCTCATTCCTCGTTTGGATCGGGGTCGTCGCGATCACGGGATACGTGTCCGCCGCTTCCCTCTCGGCCGCGACCCTCGTCCCCCTCACGGCATGGCTGACGGACGAGGCGATCTCCACCATTCTCTTCTGTTCCGCGATCGCGATGTTCGTCTGGTGGACACACCGGGACAACATCCGCCGTTTGATGCAGGGCGAAGAAAACAGGTTCGGTCGGAGCCAGGGGGCGTCGAGTTCGGAAAAGGGGGAGGGTGAGCGTGCAGGTTGATATCATAGCCGTCCTCGGTGCCGGCAGCTGGGGCCCGGCGTTGGCCAACGTGTTGGCATCGAACGGGCGCGCGACCCGCCTCTGGGCGTATGAGCCGGAGGTCGCGGAGAATGTCCGGACCGACCAGCGGAATGAGAAGTACTTGCCGGACGTCGAACTGGATCTCGCGCTCGAAGCGACTGCCGACATGGATGCGGCCCTGGACGGCGCGACCGTAGTCGTCTCCGTCAGCCCATCGCATGTGGTCCGATCGGTCATGCAGGAGGCAGGCACGTACCTGGCGGGCACCCAACCACTGATCGTCAGCGCGTCGAAGGGCATCGAGATCCACACAGACCTTCGAATGAGTCAGGTGCTCCGAGAGGTTCTCGGTGAAGAGACTGCGGGTGGATGTGTGGTGCTGTCGGGACCCAGCTTCGCCGCGGAACTTGCACGCCGGCTCCCGACCGCGGTGACTCTGGCGTCGGCCAGCGAGACGAACGCCCGACACGTTCAGGGGCTCTTTCAGAACGATCACTTCCGGCTGTACACCCAGTCCGACCTGGTGGGAACGGAGCTCGGAGGCGCGCTCAAGAACGTGATCGCTCTCGCCGCCGGAATCAGCGATGGACTGGGTCTCGGGACGAATGCCCGTGCGGCTCTGATGACCCGGGGATTGGCTGAGATCGGCCGATTGGCAGAGCGCCTCGGGGGTGAGGGAGCGACCCTCGCGGGCCTGGCCGGGGTCGGAGACCTTATCCTTACGTGCACGGGGGACTTGAGCAGGAATCGCAGGGTCGGCCTGGCCGTGGGGCGCGGAGAAAATCTCGACGACGTGCTCGCGGGCATGACGGCCGTGGCCGAAGGAGTGCGTACGACGGAGGCCGCCAGGGACCTGGCCGGGCGCCACGGGGTGGAAATGCCCATCGTGGGAGCCGTATACTCCATTCTATACGAGCACGTGGATCCCAGGAGAGCACTCGCCCTTCTGATGTCCAGAGAGCCTAAGCCTGAGCGCTGGAGTTGAGTTCGGTGGAAGATCGCATCGCCCCGAAGGAATACTACTCGATCGGTGAAGTCTGTGAGATCACCGGGTTGAAGCCGCACGTCCTGCGCTACTGGGAGACGCAGTTCCCGGCTCTGAAGCCGTCCAAGAACCGGGCGGGCAACCGGGTCTATCGACGTAAGGAGATCAAGCTGGTGCATCTCCTCAGGCACCTGCTCTACGCGGAGAAGTACACCATAGACGGGGCCCGTCACAAGTTGGATCAGCTGCGCAAGGAAGGGAAGCTGGCAAGGGCGGCTCGTGTCGCCTGGGACAGGGAGACCGTTCGCGACCTGAGACGCGAGGCCGACGGCCTCCTGGACCTGTTGGCGCTTGGCGAATGACCCCGGACGGCGACGACAGTCCAACCGCTTCCGGGGCGCGTCCTACGATTCTCTGCACGAATGACGATGGCATCCACGCCACCGGCCTCCAGACGCTCATTGCCGTCGCGTCCGCCCTCGGAGACGTGCACGTAGTGGCTCCAGACCGTGAGCAGAGCGCCACCAGTCACTCACTTACCGTTCACAGACCGCTGCGTGCCACGCACACACCCGAGGGCCACCACGTGATCGACGGCACCCCTACGGATTGCGTGCTCATCGGAATCAACGAACTCCTGGCAAGCCCACCCGACTTCGTTCTGTCTGGCGTAAACCATGGACCCAACATGGGTGAGGACGTCCTTTACTCGGGTACCGTGGCCGCGGCCATGGAGGGTACGATTCTCGGCATTCCGGCCGTAGCCATCTCGTATTCGAGCCGAGCATCCGAGCGTATTCCGGATTTCGCCGGCGTCCTGACCGATCTCGTGGGGAGGCTGATCCGGCGTACTGATTTTCCGGAAGAGACTTTCTTCAACGTCAATCTTCCGGACGTCCCGGCCGACGAGGTGAAGGGGATGCGGGTGACCACCCTCGGCAGGAGAGTCTATTCCGATTCGCTCACGCGGCGAGAGGACCCGTCCGGCCGGGACTACTTCTGGATCGGTGGGGGAGTGTCCAGTTGGACCGGTCGCGATGACTCGGACTTCCGCGCGGTCCAGGCCGGGTACGTGTCGGTCACGCCCCTCCACCTCGATCTGACGAACTACCGCCTGATCAACGAGGTACGCACATGGATGCAGGGAGGGTAGATCCCGCGTACCGGCGTGACCGCCGTCGACTCATCGAGGGACTCCAGGCGAGGGGAATCGAAGACCTAGCCATCCTGCATGCCTTCGATGTCATTCCCCGGCACATGTTCGTTCCGGATGCCGTCCGCCATCGCTCTTATGACGACGTCGCACTTCCGCTGGGACATGGACAGACGATTTCACGACCTGGCGCTCACGCTTTGCACCTGGAACTCGCGGACCTGAGCGGAAAAGAGAATGTCCTGGAGATAGGAACCGGCTCTGGCTACCAGACCGCGCTGCTCAGCCAACTCGCGGCCCACGTCTACTCCGTGGAGACTGTCCAGCAACTCGCGGACCTTGCCGCGGACCGTCTGCGGGATCTCGGGATCGAGAACGTCACGACTCGTGCCGGGGACGGGAGCGCCGGTTGGCCCGAGCATGCGCCGTACGATGTCATTCTGTGCGGTGCCGCGGCGCCCAGAGTGCCGCAGCCGCTCGTCGAACAGCTCGGACCTGGCGGGCGGCTGGTGATCCCGGTCGGTGACAACTCCCGGCAGCGTCTCGTCCGTGTCTTCTTGCTGGCCGACGGGACATTGAGGGAGGAGACGGTCGATAGCGCTCGTTTCGTGCCACTGAAAGGAGAAGAGGGCTGGTGATTCAGGCGACGAGTCGATGACGGAAATCCTGATCGAATATGTCCAACTGGGAGCGGAACTCGGGCGGACGTGGGGCCCACTGATCGTCTTCGTCCTGATGGCGGTCGAGAGTTCGTTCATACCGTTCCCCTCGGAAGTCGTCATGATTCCCGCGGGTTTCATGGCGGCTCGAGGCGAGTTCCTTCCTCCCGATCCCTTTGCGGCCCTCGTGGTGGCCGTGACCGCGGGCGTCCTCGGTTCCCTCGCCGGAGCGTTCATCAACTACGGACTGTCCTTGAAGCTCGGCAGGCCCTTTCTGTATCGGTACGGGCGATACTTCTTCCTGCCTGCGCCCAGCCTGGAGCGGGCTGAAGGTCTGTTCAGGAGCCACGGCGAGATCACCACCTTTGTATGCCGCCTGATCCCGGCGATTCGGCAGCTGATCTCGATTCCCGCGGGACTCTCAAGAATGCAATTCGGCCGTTTTGCGCTGTTCACCGGGCTGGGAGCGGGCATCTGGGTGCTGATCCTCGGGCTGGTGGGATTCGCCCTCGGGAAGGGGACCCGCGAGATGACCTACCCGGAACTCGTGCACGCCGGCGAGGCCATGATCGGGGAGAACCTCGTTTGGATCTTCGCAGGGCTGGTGCTCATCATCGCCGTATACATCTGGGTGCACCGACGAGTCATGCATGGAAGCTCACATTGACTGATCCGAGGCACTCACCCTAGTTTCGCTGCCTGTCCGGAGCGGGGATTGCCCCCCCCCGGCAGGAACTGCAGGATGCGGCGTGCGTCAGGGTACGACATATGCCA
>JABDQB010000117.1 GCA_013042495.1 Gemmatimonadota bacterium | reverse complement strand
GCGCCTCTGCGATTCCGGGATCGCCTCCGTGTCTAGCGTCGGAGGAACCCGCTCTTCTTCTCTTCCTCACCGACCGGCTCGTGCAGGGTGCTGACGAAAGCATCCCCGGGGGTATCCGTGTCGATGTTGCCGTAGATCGGCTTCTCGTTTCGGAGCATGTCCACGAAAGGCGGCATGGAAGCGAACGGGAGGAACACGACGCACAGCCTGGCGTCCTCGCTCCACATGGAGTTCGGGGCGTCAGCTCCCTCCGGGAGGAAGTAGTAGATCAGTCGCAGGAACTCGCCGAAACACGCTACCACGCCCCTCGGACGGACGTCGACGCCGCCGAAAGTCTTGGAGTGATCACCCAGCGTGATCTGGTAGCGCTCGACCAAGAAGTTGTGCTTCGCCATTTCTTGCTCCTCGGATGGTGAACCCGGAACTCCCATGATTACGAGCCGAATAATATAGCACATCCCGCCGACGCGCGACCGGACGGACGCGCCTGTCCTCAGATCTCCAGGAAACGCTGCGCGGCGCCCACTCCATCGGCATCGTCCTCGTGCTTGAAGAACACGAACGCCCGTTCCCAGCCGGACTCCTTCACCCGCGCCGCCCATTCGGCGATCGACGTTTCCGGGTAGCCCGTCTTGCGCAGCCTCAGATAGCCCCAGGTGGCCGTACTGACGATCTCCGCATCGGCTTCGTCGGTGTCGGCCGTGCACAGGGCAGTCCCGTGGGTGCGCAGACAGTCGTAGGTATCCGCCTCGAACCACGACGCGTGCCGGAACTCGAAGGCCGCGCGCCCCGGATCCCCGAGGCCCTGGAGAAAGGCGTCGAGTCGATCCAGGTCCTTCTTCATGTTGGGGGGGAGCTGAAACAGCACGGCGCCCAGCCTGTCGCCCAGAATGCCGACGGTGCGCAGCAGGTAGCCGGTTTCGTCCTCCGCTCCTTTCAGGCGCTTGAAATGCGTGATCCGCCGGGACGCCTTGATGACGAACCTGAACGCGTCCGGAACCTGCGAGGCCCAGCCCTCGATCACGGATTCACGAGGCAGGCGATAGAAAGTGTTGTTGATCTCGACCGCCGGCAGCCGCTGCGCGTAGTATGACAGCATGTCGGTGTTGGAAAGGCCTTCGGGGTAGAAACGGCCCTTCCATTCCTTGTAGCTGAAGCCGCTGGTTCCGGCATAGATCTGCATGGGTCCTCCCCCTGACGGTACGGTGGAACGAGGCGCGGCTCACAATCTGCCGGCGAGTCGGGCCAGCACGGCCGGAAGGTCCGGAGTGACGTCGAGCAGGGGGCGAAGGGGGTCCGTCTTCGCCCGGCTGAGCCGTTTGGGCACGCTCCGGATCGTGAATTTGTGGATGTCCAGACCGCGATGGACCTCGTGCCAGGCGATCGGCGTGGACACCGAGGCACCCGGCACGGGTCTGACGCTGAACGGAGCTACGAGCAGCTGCCCACGGCGGTTCTGCAGGTAATCGATGTAGACCTTTCCCTCACGGGCCTGCAGGGAGCGGGCGATCGTGGCGATATCGGCCGCTTCCTTCAGGACCACCCGGGCGAGCAGCTCTCCCAGGGTGCGCGACTGATCGTAGTCGAAGGCCCGCCCGAGCGGCAGGAGAACGTGCAGTCCCGAGCTTCCGCTGGTCTTTACGAAGTTCGGCAGCTCGATGTCCTCGCACGCCTCGTGCAGAATCCTGGCGATGCGGACCACGTGCTCGAAGGGAGCTCCCTTCGGGTCGAGGTCGAGGATGCACCAATCCGGCCTCTCCAGCGACCCGATTCGACTGGCCCAGACGTGCAGCGGGATCGAGCCGAGGTTCGCCATGTAGAGAAGCGAAGCCCGGTCTTCCACTACGAAGTACTCGATGGTCTTGTCCGACCCCTCGCTCTCCACGATCTCCGTCCGGATCCACTCGGGAGATGACACCGGGACGCTCTTCTGGTAGAACGACTTCCCGTCGATGCCGTCGGGGTACCGGGTCAACACGAGCGGCCGATCCGCGAGATACGGCAGGAGCCACGGCGAGATCTTCCTGTAATAGTCGAACAGGTCTTTCTTGGTGTAACCGTCCGCGGGCCAGAATACCTTGTCGGGATTCGAGAGCGGGGGGTCGCCCTGCGAGTCCGCCCGTCCGCCCGCGAGCCCGCCGCCGGCGGAATCGGCTTCGAAATCCCGCTCGCCCTCGTCCGCAGACGCGCCTCCGCGTCGGAGGGGCGCCTCGCACTCCTCGGCCGCCTTGTCGTCACGCACGTGCGAGAACACTGGATGCCTGAGCAAGCCGTCCTCGGTGCGCTCCAGGAATTGAACTTCGGCGACGAGCACCGGACGGACCCAGTGGTCCGAGCCCTCGGGAACGGTTCGATCGGCTGCAGGAGCGTCGATCTCGAGGGTTTCCAGGCGGGCCCGGAGCTCCTTACGGTCCCCCTCCGAAAAACCGGTTCCCACCCTGCCGAGGTAGACGAGACGGTCGTCCTCCCGGCCCGCTACGTGCAGAGCGCCGAGTCCCTGCAGTCCGCCCTTGGCCTCCGTGAAGCCCACGACTACCACGTCGGCGGTCCGCGTGGCGCGTACCTTGAGCCAGCTCCGGGACCGGCCGGCCCGGTACCGACTGGCGGTCTTCTTGCCCACGATCCCTTCGAGCCCCATCGACGTCACCTGTTCGTACAGCGCTTCGCCCACGCCGACGAAGTGATCCACGAAACGGAGCGGTCCGGCCGGAGGGACGAGGTCACGCAGAAGCGCCTTTCGATCCTCGAGCCCCACCGATCGCAGGTCGTGTCCCATGACTGCGAGCAAATCGAACGCGTAGAACGTCCCCGGTTGCCGCAACGACGCGCGCTTGACATCCATGGGCCGGCGAATCCGTGCCCTCCGCTGCAAGCGCTGGAAGCTCGGCCGGCCGGCCTCGTCGTGCATGACGATCTCTCCGTCCACGACGAAGTCGTCCACCGGCAGGGACCGCAGCGCGCGGACGATCTCGGGAAACCAGCTCGTGGCGTCGTTCCCGTTTCGAGTATGCAGGCGGCACACGTGTCCGTCGCGGGCCGCGATCATCCGATAGCCATCCAACTTCAGCTCGAACAGCCATTCGGGGTCAGAGAAAGGCGCCTCGGCCGTGTGGGCCAGCATGAGCTTTACCCCCTCGCCACGAACGGCGCGCCGCGGCGCCCCAAAGTCCTCCGCTCGTCTGGCCAGCGCGTCGCCGCGATCCACCCCTGCTCCGAGTTCTTCCACGGTCAAACCGCTGAGGATCGACTCCTGCGGGACCGCCGCGTCGGCGTTCGGCGCAGCCGCCAGCTCGGCCCGCGACAGCGTGCGTTTCTCGCGAATCAGCAGCCACTCGTTCTCGGTCTTCTTGAGCTTCACGAGGGTCCACACCCCGCGCAGCTTGTGACCGCGCAGCTCGAACAGGAGCTTGCCATCGAGCATTCCGGCTTCCGGATCCTCGAGCGCCACCCAATTCCCGCGGTCCCACACGATCATTGGGCCCGCGCCGTAGTTCCCGGGAGGGATCACATCTTCGAAGTCGACGTATTCAAGTGGGTGATCCTCGACGTGCACGGCGAGCCGCTTTTCGGCCGGGTCGAGGGAAGGGCCCTTCGGGACGGCCCAGGATCTCAGCGCGCCACCCAGCTCGAGCCGGAGGTCCCAGTGCAGGCGGCTCGCGGCGTGCTTGTGGATGACGAACAGACCTCCGGTCGGGGCACCGGAGGCCTCGCTGCCAGCGTCTTCAGGCGGAACGGCGACGCCTGGTTCAGGGGTCGCGCCCGCGGTGCGTTTGTCCCGATAACGGACGAGGGGATCGCGTTCAGACATGGTTTCACCTTATTTTAATAGACTATAGCATGAAATAGGAGTGACGTATGAGCGCACGCCCCATCGCGTCGGCCACGGTTTCTTTCGGGCTGGTATCGGTTCCGGTCAAGCTGTACTCGACGGCTGACAACTCCCAGAAGGTCAGCTTCAACTGGATCAACCCCAAGACCGGTGCCCGGGTCAAGCAGCGATATTGGGACGCCAAGGAAGAGCGGCTGGTCGAACGGGATGAACTGGTGAAGGGGTATGAGTTCTCGCGCGAGCAGTACGTCCTGTTCACGCCCGACGAGCTCAAGGTGCTGGAGGCGCAGTCGACCAACGCGATCGATATCGCAGAGTTCATACCCTTCGAACAGGTCGAGCGGATGTACCTTGCGAAGGCCTACTTCCTGGGGCCCGATCGCGGTGGGGAGAGGGCCTACCGTCTCCTCAGTTCGGCGCTGAAGCAGACGGGTCGCGCCGCCCTCGCCCGGTACGCTGCCCGAGGCAAGGAGTACCTGGTTCTCGTGCGTCCCCTGGGAGACGGTCTGATCCTGGAACAGCTCTTCTATTCCCGGGAGCTGCGCTCCTTCGATGAAGTCCCGATCGGTGATTCCGAAGTGAAGGACGAGGAACTGGCCCTCGCGGTGCAGCTCATCGAACAGGCGGCGTCCGACGCGTTCGAACCCGAAAAGTACGAGGACGAGGTTTCGAAGAAGGTCCTGGCTCTCATCGAGAAGAAGATCGAAGGCGAGGAGATCACGGCTGCCCCGGAGGTCGAGGCGGATGACAAGATCGTCGACCTGATGGAGGCCCTGAAGGCCAGCCTGGGTTCGGGTGACGGAAAGTCCGCCGGGCCGAAGAAGCGGAAGCCGGCCAAGCGGGCTTCGTCCCGGGGCAAAGCCACCGACAAGAAGCGGGCTGCCCGCTAGGATCTGACGAGTGGCGAGCTATTCAACAAGAGAAGCAGCGGAGGTCCTGGGCCTGTCGCAGGAGCGTGTTCGGCGACTCGCCGAGTCGGCGTCGCTGCATCCGGAGCGTCAAAGCCGCGCCTGGTACCGATTCGACTTTCGCGACCTGGTACTGCTCCGGACGGCCCTCGAGTTGGAGAATTCGGGGGTCTCGCCCCGGCGTCTGCTCCGTTCCCTCCGTGACTTGAAGCGGCAGCTGCCGGCGGATCGTCCTCTGACGGCGATCCGAATCACGCTGGAAGCGGACGAACTGGTCGTGCAGGACGATGATCTCGCGTGGAATCCCGAGTCGGGGCAGGTGCAACTGGGATTGCAGGTCGACGAACCCGGAGGCGACGTGGAGCCCCTGGATCGCAGGCGCGCCCGGCCGGTGGCGGCGCAGAAGAGCCTCGCGGCCGTCGATTGGTACGAACTCGGCTGCGGCCTGCAGTCGCAGTCTCCCGACCAGGCGGCCGACGCGTTCCGGCGGGCGGTGGAGCTAGACGCAGGGCTCGCGGACGCGCACATCAACCTGGGTGTGCTGCTGCATGAACGCTCGGACCTCGAGGGGGCCGAGATGTGCTATCGTCTGGCCCTCCGTGCCGACGACGGGAGTGCCACGGCCGCGTACAACCTCGGAGTCGTCCTGGAAGACCAGGGCAAGCCGGAGGAAGCGACCGAAGTATACCGGAGGGCCATCGAGAGCGACCGTCTTCTCGCCGACGCCTACTACAACCTCTCCCGCCTCTACGAGAGGGCGGGTGACCGGGCCGCCGCGCTGCGGCATCTCCGCAGCTACAGCGAGCTCGTCAAGATCAACTAGCGGCCGGGAGGCTGCCGGCCCAAGCACCGGGCAGTCATCAATGATCCGATCCATCCGACGTGTCCTGATCATTCCGTTCGCGCTGGCTGTGGGAACGGCGCCGGCATTCGCACAGGCGGGCGGCGAGACGTCTGCGGTAGAGGCTCCGGCCAGATACGACGAAGAACGCCCGTCTCCAGAATTTCATCGTGGCCGCCGGGAGGCCGTGTTGGCGGCTCTACCGGAGGATGCGGTCGCGGTATTCGTGAGTTCACCCGCCAGGCAGCGCTCGAACGACGTGGATTACCAGTACCGGCAATCGAACGCACTGTATTACCTCACGGGCATGACCGAGCCCGGCACCGTCCTGATCCTGGTTCCCGGCGGGACCGACGTGGACGGCCGCCGGGTCCGCGAGATCCTGGCCGTTCCGGAGCGGGATCCAGCGACCGAGGCGTGGAACGGCAGGCGGCTGGGCGCCGAACGGGCGGCGGGCGAGCTCGGCGTCGAAATGGCCGTGGGCTCGACACGCCTGGCCGAAGTCCTGGATCCGCTGATCGGGACACGGCGAGCTTTCGTGTTGCCGTGGCCCGAAGGTGTGGCCGGCGGATCCGCCCTTGCCGCTCAGCTCGAATACCTGCGGGATGGCATCCCCGTCTTCGAGGTGGCGCCGGGCCGTGCGGGATTCGCGCAGCGCGCCATGCTCCGCGTCGACGACGACGCGGCCTACGATAGACTCCGCGGCATGCTCGACCGAATGGGCGGGGTGGAGGCCTCGGCCGGCACGGCGGCGGCGGATATGACCCGCGCCTTCGTGGATGCCGGAAGCTCCGACGGGTGGCGCGCGTGGAAGGACGAGAATCTCTCGGGGTATGCCGACGCGACGCTCCTCGAATCGGTTCTGACCGATCTGAGGGAGGTCAAGACGAAGGAGGAGATGAAGTTCCTGCAGCGTGCGATCGACATCACGGCGGCGGCTCACCGGGAAGCACTCCGTTCGATCGAGCCCGGGTTGCACGAGTACGAGGTCGAGGCGGTCATCGAGTACGTGTTTCACCGGGAGGGGGCTGAATACACCGGCTTCCCGAGCATCGTGGGGAGCGGAGAGAACTCGATCATCCTCCACTACGAGTCGAATCGTCGGCAGATGGAGGACGGTGACCTTGTGGTCATGGACATCGGAGCCGAGTACAGGGGCTACTCGGCGGACGTGACCCGGACCGCGCCCGTCAACGGCCGCTTCAGCGAGCCCCAGAGGCTGATCTACGAGACCGTTCTCGAGGCGCAGGAGGCGGCCATTGCGGCGGCCCGTCCGGGGGCCGGGTTTCAGTCGCTGGGCGCCGCGGCGTCGGCGGTGCTCGCCGAGCGACTGGTCGAGTTGGGCATCATTTCGGACCCGGCTGACGTGCGACGGTTCTTCCCCCACGGTGTGAGCCACTACCTGGGCCTGGATGTGCACGATGCAGGTTCATATGGGCCCCTGCGTCCAGGAAGCGTGATCACGGTCGAGCCTGGCATCTACATTCCGCCCACCGAGGGCGTCGATGAACGCTGGTGGAACATCGGGGTGCGTATCGAGGACGACGTCCTGATCACCGAAGACGGACCGGTCGTGCTATCGTTGGCGGCGCCGAAGTCGGTCGAGGCGATCGAGGCGTTGATGACCGAGCCCGGGCTTGCCTCGGCCCCGGTGGGCCAGTGAGTCCGCAGGCGATTCCCGAAGGAGAACCGGGGAGCACCGGCCGTCTCTCCGGGTAGAAGGGGCACAGGCTTCCCCCACCTGTTCCGCGCACGGGTTCATCCAGACACAGGAGGGTTCGATGAGCGTTGCGAACCGGCTCGAGAGACTGCTCGAGGAAAGCGGCGCCCCGTTCGAGGTGATCGATCACCCCCTCGCCTTTACCGCCCAGGAGGAGGCCGCTGCCAGCCACGTGGCCGGCCGGCACTGGGCGAAGACCGTCGCCATTCTGGTCGATGGCGAGCCGGCCCTCGCCGTGGTCCCCGCCACGCGGCGGCTGGATCTGGACAAGCTGCGCAGCCTTGTCGGCACGGAAGCGGTAGAGATCGCCCGCGAGGCCGAGTTCCAGGGCCTCTACCCCGATTGCGAGCTCGGTGCCATGCCTCCGTTCGGTGAGTTGTACGGCCAGAGGACGTTCATCGATGAGGCGCTGCGCAAAGAGGAACGGATCGCGTTTCACGCCGGTGACCATCGCACAGCGATCGAGATGTCCTACACGGACTACGAGAGGCTCTGCGGTCCGATTCCGGCTGAAATTTCGGGGCCGCCGCGCGAGCGGGTGTGATCATACGACGACTGGGTAAATAGGAGCGATCGGGCGGCGGTGGAGCCGTCCTCGCGTACCCGGGGCGAACACGTCGTCCCAGAAGCGGACACGCACTCGACGGCCGCGTCCGGTCGGCCAATCTGTTAATACGTTATCAAATAAGTACATCCGGTCGTTGAGCCGAGTGGCACACGCGTTGCACGACAGGTGCCCGCGCGGGCCTGAACGGGCTCCGTGGGTTTTCGATCGAGGAGAGGACAGATGGGTGCGCTGGGTCAGGACATGAGATTCGGGCTGCGCTCGCTGCTCAAGCACCCCGGCCACGCGGCCGTGGTCGTCCTGACCCTGGCGCTCGGCATTGGAGCCAATACGGCGATCTTCAGCGTCATTCACGCGGTCATGATACGGCCGCTGCCGTACGACCAGCCCGATCAACTCGTCCTCCTCCGCCACCGGATCGAAGCGACGGATTTCTTCGACGGCCCGATGCCACCTGCGGACGTCATGGACATCCGGGATCACACCGATGTCTTTCAGGGCGTGGCTGCGACGGACCGGACCTTCGAGCAGAACCTCACGGGTGACGGCGAGCCGATCGAGGTAAGAGTCGCCGGGGTGACAGCGAATTTCTTCGACGTGCTCGGCGTGGAAGCGGCTCTGGGCCGCACCTTCCTGGCGGAAGACGAAGAGCCCTTCCCGCCGGGCGCATTCGTGCAGGGCGCTCCGGCCCCGGTCAACAACATCGTGATCAGCCACGGACTCTGGATGAGGCGATTCGGGGGGTCGCCGGATGCCATTGGTGGAACGCTGCTGATCAACGATTTCCCGAACACGGTCGTCGGAGTGATGCCGGCTGGGTTCGAGCTCCTGATGCCGGCAAACGCCGGTATGCCGAGCGGCACCGACGTCTGGAACCCGACCCGGTTCGACTACCGGCAGGCGCCGCGCACGAGCGGGAACGCGAACCGTCGCGTCATCGCGCGCTTGAAGCCCGGTGTCACCGTGGCCAAGGCCCAGGTGCAGGCCGACAAGGTCGCCGAGTGGCAACGTGAACACTTCGAGTACAACCGGGACGGCGAGATCTACATCGACGTCAAACCGATGCACGCGGATATCATCGGACACGCACGAACGGTCCTCCTGGCACTCCTGGGGGCGGTAGGCTTCGTACTCCTCATCGCGTGCGCCAACGTGGCGAATCTGCTGCTCGTTCAGGCGGCATCCCGCGAGAAGGAAATGGCGATTCGCGCTGCGCTCGGCGGGTCCCGCGGACGAATCGTGCGCCAGCTACTCACGGAGAGTGCCGTGCTCGCAATCGTGGGAGGACTGGCGGCGTTGCTGCTCGCCAGGTGGGGGGTGGACCTGCTGCTGGCCCTGCGTCCCGCCAACCTGCCGCGAGTGGAAGCCGTCGCGATCGACGGACCGGTCCTGTTGTTCACGCTGGCCGCGAGCGTGTTCTCGGCGGTGGTGTTCGGACTCGTGCCCGCGCTGCAGGCTTCCAAGCCGGACCTGAATGACTGTCTCAAGGAGAGGGGAACCGTCTCACCGGATGTACGACGGCGTCGAATGCGGAGCGCGCTCGTCGTGGCGGAGGTCGCACTCTCGATGGTTCTTCTGATCGGGGCCGGCCTGATGTTCCGGTCGTTCCTCGCCCTCCAGAAGCAGGACCTGGGCTTTGAGCCCGCGGGCGTGGTCACGTTTCGGATTGCGATGCCGGGATTGAGGTCCGAATACGCGACGCCGGAAGGGCGGGCCATGTTCGTCTCTGCGCTCGAGGACAGAATGGAGGCCCTCCCCGGGGTGAAGAGCGCGGGTGGCGTGCAAGTCTTGCCCCTCAGCGGTCGCTTCTGGACATCACCCTACCAGGTGAAAAGCGGCGAAGAGACTGAATGGGGTCTGCTCGAGGCCGATTACCGTTTCGCCACACCCGGCTATTTCGAGGCTCTCGGGCTCCGGCTGGTCACCGGCCGGTTCTTCAGCCAGTCGGAAAACGACCGAGGGGCCGAGGTGGTCGTCGTGGACCGGGCCCTGGCGGCGCGGGCGTGGCCAGGGAAGGAACCGATCGGCAAGTACCTGCGGGCCGTGATCAGCCCGTTCGACGGTACGGGTCCGGAGCAGAAGTGGGTCAAGGTGGTGGGTGTCGTCGAGAACGTGCGTTCGCAGGATCCCCGCACACTTGGCCGGGAGACCATCTACTTCCCCTATCGTCTTCAGGGAGCCTTCTTCAACGTCACGATGGCCGTTAGGACGGAGAAGGACCCCTCCGCGCTCGTCCCCGGGATTCGCGCGGAGGTCGCCTCGCTGGATGCCGACATGCCGGTCGCGGCGGTGACCACCATGGACGAGTACGTCCGCCTGGCCAAGGGACCGACCCGGTTCGCCATGATCCTGATCGGGATCTTCGCGGGAGTCGCTTTGGTTCTGGCTTCCGTCGGTCTGTACGGCGTCATCTCGTCCCTCGTTCGGCAGCGGACGCACGAGATCGGCGTATACATGGCGTTCGGTGCCGAGAGCCCGCACATCCTGCGGATGGTCGTCCGACGGGGTGTCACCCTGGCGATCGCCGGCGTCGTGGTCGGTTTGCTGGTGTCGCTCGCCCTTACGAGGGCGGTGGCGAGCCTGCTCACTGGAGTTACGGCGACCGATCCGGCCACGTTCCTGGCCGTCGGCTTGCTGCTCACCGTGGTGACATTGCTCGCCAGCTACATCCCGGCCCACAGGGCCGTGCGCGTAGATCCGATGGAGGCCCTGCGCTACCACTGACGTCCATCAGGCAGCAGGGCGGGACGCGCCAGCCCCCGCGTCCTCACTCATCATGATGTGTCCCTCTTGACAGTTAGCGATATATCGGTACGTTATACTTGTCGATATATCGCGTAATACTCGTAAGGCCCCTGAGTGGGCTGTGGGAATGACCGAATGAACGCCAAGTTCGACAAGGGATCCAACCCGTGGTCCTCCATGTTCGGTCCCGGTGCCTCGGGCTTCGGAAAGCCGAACTTTCGCTGGCGGATCTTCGACCGCGGCGATCTCAAATACATGATCCTCGAGTTGCTTCGTGAACGGCCGATGCACGGCTACGAGGTGATGCGGGCGCTTGAAAAGAGCTCGGGCGGCGCGTACACGGCCAGCCCGGGATCCGTGTATCCGACGCTCCAGTCCCTCGAAGACGACGGTTACGTGAGCGGCGACGAGAGGGACGGCCGCAAAGTCTATACGATCACGGACGAGGGACGCGAGTTCCTCGACAGCAACCAGGATCGGGTGGAGCAGATCCTTCGGCGGATCGCCGATTTCGCGAAACACTTTTCCGGGGCTCCGATGACCGACGTGACCCGGTCCTTCATGCGGTTGGCGCAAGCCAGCTTCGAACAGTCGGTGCGCCGGGTGGGAGACGAGGACTCCATGGACAGGCTGAGGGAGATCCTCGAGAAGGCGGCGCGGGATATCGAGAACGTGGGCGGTGGGGGCAATCCCCCCGGTTCAACTGGAAGCGGAGCGGGAGAAGAATGATCTGGATCATGGTCGGAGCGTGGCTCTTCTGCCTGGTGTCGTTCTGCGCGGTCGGCGTCGGATGCCGCATCGCGTGTCGCAAGCGTCAAATCCGGGGAAAGACCTGCATCTGCGGTCGCCACGACGTAAAGACGGCCGCCCTATCGCCTCGCGGGCCGGTGCCTGCGGCGCTCGAAGGTCGTCCGTCGCGTTTGCGTGCTGCGGAAACGCGTGTTCGCGCGCTGCAGCGCCGGTACGTCGACGGTCGACTGTCGATGGAGCAGTACGAAACGGAGCTGGATCGACTGGTGGGCCTGGCGTGATCGTTCGCTGTTCGTGGGCCGGGACGCGCGACGACATGTGCGCGTACCACGACGAGGAATGGGGGGTGCCGATCCACGACGACCGTCTCCACTTCGAGTTTCTGACGCTCGAAGGGGCGCAGGCTGGGCTGAGCTGGGAGACGATCCTCAGGAAACGCCACGGATACCGAGCGGCCTTCGCCGAGTTTGATCCCGACGAGGTGGCGCGATTCGGAGACGCCCGGCAACAGGCCCTCATGCTCGACCCCGGGATCGTGCGGAATCGCCTCAAGATTCGATCGACCGTCAGC
>JABDQB010000286.1 GCA_013042495.1 Gemmatimonadota bacterium | reverse complement strand
GTCGATGGTCGCACGGCCACTACTCGGACGACCGGAACCGGTATCCGACGCCACGCACGGTCTCGAGCAAGTCTCCGCCAGCTCCCAGCTTCGCCCTGAGCCGGGCCACGTGCATGTCGACGGTTCGCGTCTCGATCCGCGCTTCCGTGTTCCAGGCCGCCTGGAGCAGTTGCCGGCGGGTCTGCACACGACCCCGACGTTCGAGGAACACCTCAAGGAGCCGATACTCGAGCGGGGTGAGTTCCATCTCGTCGCCGCCCACGAACGCCCGGTGCGACTCACGATCGATCAGAATGGCCCCTACGCTGAGCGCGCGATTCTGCGTGACCGGTTCGGCGCTGCTTCTCCTGAGCAGCGCCTTGACCCTGAGCGCCAGTTCGCGGGCGCTGAAGGGCTTGGTGACGTAGTCATCGGCTCCATACTCGAAGCCGCGGATTCTCTCCTCTTCCTCGCGGCGAGCGGTGAGGAGGAGAATGGGGACCGACGCGGTCCTCTCATTTCGTCGAAGAGTCCGCAGGACCTCGTATCCATCCACAACCGGGAGCATCAGGTCCAAGACGAGCAGGTCAGGCGGATCTTCGATTGCTGCCGCAATGGCCGACTGCCCGTTCACGGCGGTGCTCACGCGAAAGCCCTCGCGGCTCAGCTGATACACCAGGATGCTGAGGATATCGGGCTCGTCGTCGACGACGAGGATACGCTCGTCTGCCACGTCTCAGTCCGGAAGCAGGGCGGCGAGAAACTGGCGAAGCGTCGAGGCCGGCAGCTCGGTTGCCCGACGTATCAGGGCATCCTCCGATTCCTCCAGAAGAATGGCGTCCGTATCGTATCGTTCTTCGCCACGCCGAAAGGAGATACGGCCTCGACACAGGTCCGCGGAGGAACGTTCTGCCACCACCACAAGACTCCAGGTGTCATCGTGATCGTGCAGAGTGCCGACCTCGTATTCCCGGGTCGCCGTGTCCCAGATCTGGAGCTGGGGCGGATCGCCGTTGGGCTTGTCTGACTCGTTCACGGTTCCTCTCCCTGCAGTCCGTTCTGATCCTGCCCTTCCGACTTCCACAATCCGAGCAGGTGAGGATCATAGCGCTCCGGGTCCTCGGTGTACTCCATGATCCAGGTCTCCATGTCGGGCAGCGGCACGCTCTTGCGCAGTTTTCGCGTCACGAGCTGCATCATGGACTGGAAACTCAGCGTGCCCACCGTGAGATCAGCCTCGAGTGCCGCCTCTTCCATGAGCCGGTAGGTGTGCTCATCTGACAGGGAGAGAAATACTTCGGAGATTCGAGCCGAGCAGTAGTCGAGATACTTCGCGCGGAGCACGGGGTTCACGTCCCCACTTTGCTGCGCACCTTCCGGGGCGCCGAGTCGATCCTCGCCAGAATTCCGGTCCACGTTCGGCATCGCCCGGGGCTCAGTATTGAACGTCAACGTGTCCTTACGGTCCCTAAGCGGATGTAGCGCGGGGGGGTGGGAGCGTCAAGCCGTCCCGGGTCAACGGGTGGACCCGTCTCAGGAGTGAGTGAAAGGGGGAAGAGGCTCTCCGGGGCGTTGCAGTTCCCGATACACGGCGCGCCTCACAATCCCGTACCGGATGACGCGATTCAGGTACTCGGGATCCCTTTCGCGAACCTCCTCGACAGAGTCCGCCATATCGTTGGGGAACCGCAGCACCAATTCCACCGACCGCGTATCTGACATCTGGACGCACCTGTAGCTGAAAGTCGGGCAAACACCTTTTGGACTGAACCGAAAATCCACGCGTTTCGGAATGCGAACTGAGGTCTGTGATCCTCGGAAGTTCCGGTGAGCCAACACTACATTCTTCCGGGCTCTCGAGCAAGTCGATATCGGTGCAAAAATAGGGGTGCTGGCGAGCTTAACTCACAACATAATATACAGATACAAGAAATGTCGAAAACTCGCCTCTCACTGTGGATTACATGTGTAGATCCGAGAGTGCCGTACGGATCGTGGGGGCCGAAAAGCCGCACCAAATCGACCGCAATCGCTACCAGGCGCTCTTTGTCTCGGCCCAGCGAATACCGCAAAGTTTTCAAAAAAATACGCGCCGAGCGTACGCGCAATGGACCGCAGAAGTTGGAGCCGACGTCCGGTGACGACGCCGGCTCCGGGGGCTCTCGTTCTTCCTCCGAGCGGACGTGATTCCTAAGGCGCCCGCTCGTTGTTCGCGCGGTCGTCGTCCGGGTAGACCGCCCGTGGATCGAGTGTCACTCCCGACACCTCGCGTCCGGCAGGCACCCGGTACGTGTAGACCGGGCCGAGCTTCCACATCTCGATAGGGAGACGAACGACTTCCGTGGATCCGTCCGCGAAGTCGATCGCCAGTTCAGCCGGCATGATCATCTCTCCGAGGCTCTCGATCCGGATCTCGGTCACTCCCGCCTCGGTGACGCTGACTCCGGTCACGGCCTGGTCGAGCCGGGCCGTCGAGTAGACCCAGCCCCTCCAGAACCAGTCGAGATCCATGCCCGCGGAGTTGGCCATCGCCCGGATGAAGTCCGATGCCGTGGGGTGCTTGAACGCCCAGGCGTGCGTGTACTCGGAGAAGGCACGGTCGAAGCGCTCCTTGCCGAGAACCTCGTACTGCAAGAGATGGAGCATGAGAGCGGGCTTGAAGTAGCCGGCCCAGAACAGATCGTGCTGCTCGTCCGGAGGAAGGGCCATGGCCTGTTCTCGGCCCCCAATCGAGTGCTCGGCCCACAGTTCCAGCGGCTGCACCGATATCGCGTCGGCGTAGGGATCGCCCTCGAAGTAGACCTCGACCGATTCGATGTCGATGAACGTGTTGAAACCTTCGTCCATCCACGGGTGGAGCCGCTCGTTCGAGTTCACGATCATCGGGTACCACTCGTGCCCGAACTCGTGCGTCAGGACCCAGTAAAGAGCCTCCCGCGTCGTCTCCGTGGGGACGAACGTGATCATGGGATACTCCATGCCGTCGTTCGGCCCTTCGACCGTGGTGGCGTGCGGCCACGGATACGGGAACAGGCGTTCCGAGAAGTGCTTGATCGAGACCCACGACATCCGGTTCGCCTCCTCCCACAGCTCCGCTTCCGGCCGGTAGAAGGTCTGGATGCGAACACCGTCCCACGAGCTCGCGTCCCACCGGAAGTCAGGGGCCATGGCGAACGCGAAGTCGCGAACGTTCTCGGCGGCGAAGCGCCACGTCTTCGTGCCCGAGGCCCTCCGGTCCCGGTTGGATCGGGCCTCGGACTGCGTGATTACGGCTACGGCCTCCTCGGACGCGTCGGCCCGCTCGAGGCGCGATTGCTGCTCCTCGGTGAGCACCGCGTCCGGATTGACGATCGTGCCTGTGGCCGTCATCACGAAGTTGTCGGGCACCGTGAGGGCCACCTGAAAGTCGCCGAACTCCTGGTAGAACTCCCCGGCGCCGAGGAACGGGGTCAGATTCCAGCCACTCACGTCGTCGTACACCGCGACACGCGGGTACCACTGAGCGACCTGGTAGAGGGTGCCATCACGTCCCGTGCGGCCGTATCCGTACTCGGGCAGTGCGGTGGTCCAGTCGATCTCGATCTCCGTTCGGGCCCCGGCGGGGAGAGGGTGGGGAAGCTCGACGCGCGCGATCGTGCCCATCACCTCGTGCTCGAGGTCCCGGTCTCCGGCCGCAACGCGATCCAGGGTCATGCCGTACCCGTCGCAGGTGAAGTCGAACACCGACTCGCCAAACAACAACGGCGGCACGGCCAGCACGTGCGACTTGCTGTCCGGGTCACACAGGTTGGCGTCCAGTTTGAGCCACACCACCGACAGGGCATGCGGCGAGTTGTTGCGGTACCGGATGGTCTCCGAGCCCTCCAGTACGTTCGTGGAAGGGTCGAGCGCCGCCTCGATCCGGTAGTCCACCTTCTGCTGCCAGTAGTCCGGTCCCGGCAGGCCGGCCCCGGTTCGGATCGTGTTGGGTGTCGCCAGGTCCAGGGGCCGGAACGGGGAGCGAACCTTCCAGCCCGGGCCGTCCTCCTGCGCCTCAGTAGAGCCGGGCAGGAAGAAGAGAAGTGCGACGGCGAATACCGCCATGTGGACGACGCGTGGGTGCGTGGATCGGCGCGGATTCATGAGAGCCTCCTCTGCGTCCGCGGAAAGAGCGATGATCGGGACCCGACAACATGCACCGAGAGGCCCTGCGCTCTCAAGTGCTCACGGTCGGAATTGCCGGTCCCGCGCGCAATGTCCTATCCTGCGTGCGCCCGTCACCTCGTTTCCTGGACCGGAGAGCGCATGACAGACCGACGCAGCCGCAGGTGGATCGGGGTCATGGTGGCGATACTCCTCATTGCGGCGGGCCTGGTCGTCGCCGGCCGTTTCCCCACCAACGGGACCCATTACGGGTTCTGGTCCATCGTACCTCCCGTGGTGGCTCTCATCCTCGCCTTCACGCTGCGCGACGTGATCGCGGCGCTGTTCATCGGCATCGTCCTCGGCGGCGTCATCAGCGGCGAACTGAACATCGTGCAGGAGTTCCTGATCCCTTCCATCGGCTCGCCCGGATTCGCCCTGATCCTTCTCGTCTACCTGTGGGCCCTCGGCGGATTGATCGGACTATGGACCCGCACAGGTGGAGCGCTGCGCTTCGCCGATTGGGCCGGCGCGAAGGTGGTGCGCGGCCCCCGGTCGGCGAAGTTCTTCGCCTGGGCCATGGGAATTGTGTTCCATCAGGGCGGCACGATCAGCACGGTGCTCACCGGGGCCACCGTGCGTCCGGTGGGTGATCGGAACGGGGTGTCGCATGAAGAGCTTTCCTACATCGTCGACTCCACGGCTTCGCCCGCTGCCACCATCATCCCGTTCAACGTGTGGCCGATCTACGTGGGCGGACTGGTCGCCGGGACGGTGCCGATCATCGCGACCCAGGAAGAGGCCATCGGGTTCTTCTTCAAGGCCGTGCCGTTCAACTTCTACGCGATTTTCGCGGTCCTCATGACGCTGCTCGTGGCCTGGGAGAAGCTGCCGTGGGTGCCGCCACGCATGCGAGCCGCGATTCGACGTTCCCGCGAATCCGGGCAACTCGACCGTGACGGCGCCGAGCCCATGGCGGCCGAGGAACTCACGGTGCTCCGGCTTCCGCCGGACTATCAGCCGAGCCTCATAGACTTCTTCGGTCCCATCGGGACCCTGCTGGCTGTGGCGGTCGTCCCGTTCGTGGTCACGTTCTACATCCAGGGAAACAGGGAGTCGCCATCTCTTCCGATCGCCGAGGCGTTCGTCCTGGCGGTGCTGGCCGGAATGGCGATTGCCCTAGCCCGGGGCATGAAGCTCCGCGACGTGATGGACGGATTCATCGATGGCTGCAAGGGCGTGACGATCGGAGCTCTGGTGCTGGCGCTTGCCGTCACCCTGAAGTCGGTAGCCGATGCTCTCGGAACGGCCGATTACGTCGTGCAGACCGTCGGGCCGTGGGTGAGTCCGGTCGCACTCCCCGCCGTTCTTCTCCTGCTGACCATGTTCGTGGCGTTTTCCACCGGAACCTCCTGGGGCACGTATGCCGTGCTGTTTCCCGTGGCCATGCCACTCGCGTGGTCCGTTCTCCCCGAACCCGCCTTCCTGACGCTCTGTTTCGCCGCCGTGACCGGAGGCAGCGTATTCGGCGATCAGTGCTCGCCGATCTCGGACACGACGATTCTCTCGTCGGTGGCCACCGGCTGCGACCTGATGGATCATGTGACGACGCAGCTGCCACTGGCCATGATGGCCGCGGGCGCCGCGGCCGTTCTCTATACGGTCCTCGCCGCCTTCATCGTCTGAGGCCATCCATGCGGTACGCGGCAGTTTCGCCGGGATGCGTCCGTGACAATGTCGCTTCCGGAAACTACGTTCGAGTCACCTGATCTCAGTCTTTGCGGGAGGGTTCATTGAGTGACAGCGGAGCGAAGTCAGCTCTGATCCTCGGGGCGTCCAGCGGATTTGGAGAAGCCGCGGCGATGGAGTTCGCCCGGGCGGGCTACGACATTTTCGGCGTCCACCTCGATCGACGTGCCGGACTGGCTCGCGTGCAGGAGATCCGGGCCGCCATCGAGGCCGCGGGCGTCGAGGCCAACTTTTTCAACATCAACGCCGCCAGTCCGGAGAAGCAGGACCAGGTCCTGGACGAGATCGCGGCCAAGGTCGAGCCGGGCTCCGTTCGGGTGCTCATGCATTCACTGGCGTTCGGGACACTGCGGCCGTTCGTGACGCCGGACCGGGCCGGTTCGATGACCATGGAGCAGATGGACATGACGTTGACGGTCATGGCCCACTCTCTCGTGTATTGGGCGCAGGGCCTCGTGCGGCGCGGCCTGATGGGGCAGGGCGGGCGGATCTATGCCATGACGAGCTCCGGCGGCGACCGCGTGATTCCATCCTACGGAGCCGTGTCGGCAGCCAAGGCCTCCCTCGAGTCGCACTGCCGGCAGCTGGCGCTGGAGCTGGCGCCGTATGGGATCACGGCCAACGCGATACGCGCGGGGGTGACCGACACGCCGGCGCTCCGGAAGATCCCCGGGGCGGAGCACATGATCGAGGAGGCCAGGCAGCAGAATCCGTATGGACGCCTCACCACGCCGGAAGATGTAGCCCGCTGCATGGTAGCACTGGCGGCCGAGGGCACGGGCTGGATGACCGGCAACGTAATCCGGGTCGACGGTGGTGAGGACTTCGTGGGCTCCATGCCCTCCACGGGGTGATCGCATGTTCAGAAAGCAGGGAGAAGAGGAAGGCCTCGCTCGGCTGATTTCGTGGGCCGTTCGGGACAGGGCCGGGGCTTTGAAGGATGAGATCGCCCGCCCGTGGCGGCGGGGCGAAGACCTGCCCGAGGCGGAAGTCGGTCGCTGGATTGGGCTCGGCCTCGCGGTGGGCGCCCTGCTCACAGGCGCCGGACTGGCCATCCTCGCCACGCTATCCGACGACTGATGCTGGCGGTCTGCGGGGTGCAGATGGCGCCCCGCCGGGGAGATTCCGAAGCCAACGTCCGAATCACCCGGACGGCCATCGAGGCCGCAACACGCGAAGGCGCGCGCCTCGTAGTCTTCCCCGAGGCTTCACTCACCGGTTACGTGTTCCACGACAGGGCCTCGGCCAGAGACGCGGCTATCGTGGCCGACGGACGGCAACTCGCCGAGGTGGCCGACTCCTGCCGGGCCACGGATGCCTGGACCGTCGTCGGGGCGATTGAGAGGGACGGAGAGCTACTTCACAACTCTCTGTTCCTGGTCGGTCCGGACGGGGTAGCCGGTCACTACCGCAAGCTTCACACGCTGTGCCTGGGCGTGGATCGTTTCACCACGCCCGGTTCGCGGCCTCCCCCGGTGTTCGAGACTCCTCTCGGCCGGATCGGTCTCAATATCTGCTATGACGGGTCGTTCCCCGAAACCGGGCGAGCGCTGAAACTCGCCGGCGCGCAGCTGATCGTTCTCCCCACGAACTGGCCCAACCTGCGGCTGAAGCGAGAACAGGTTCAGATCCGCGCCTACGAGAACCACGTCAACTACCTGGCGGTGAATCGGGTCGGGGAAGAGGAGGGCGTGGCCTTCCACGGGGGAAGCATGGCGGCCGATCCGAGCGGCGAGATAATCGCCGAGATCGGGGATGGTCCGGGCTTCCTGCACGTCGAGTTCGACATGGAGGAGGCGGACTCGACCCGGGTGGTCGAGGTGGACGGGGAGTACGAGTACGACTACGTGGCGGATCGGCGGCCGGACATGTATGGGAGATTGACGGAGGCGCCGCCGGCCGGCGAGCCCAGCGGCAGCCGGCGTGCCTAGACGCCCGAGAACATCAGGTGGTCGCGTGCCGGCCGCCGCAAACCTCGGCTCGTATCACCGGTTCGCCTGGTCCATCGAGAGAGATCGTCGGAGGCGCCGGATGGACCGGCCTCTCGAGGTTCGGCAACTCGAGTCGAAGTTCATCCGGAAGGTCGATTTCGTTTGGCACGTCCGGGGCCCGTACCTCCACGGTCACGGCCCACGACGGCTGAACGCTTCCTTCCAGGGTCTCCACGCTGAATCCGGCGAACAGCACGACCGCGCACGTGGCGGCCATGCCAAGGATCTCCGTGATTTCTAATCGCCCGATCATCTTTCCACCCCTCCGCATCGGTCCCCCGCGGGCGTGGCGACGGCCCTCCGTCGCCTTCTATTCGTTTGGACAGCGCGAGTGGCCCGATCGTTGGCTCTCTGTACGAGATTGGACCATGTGCGGTTTCGATCGATTCCCGCTCCGGGCTGTGAAACCAGCCTATTCGAAGGAGATGCGCACGATCTTTCCGTCGGGTCCGACGAGCCAGCCAGCTGTCGGAGAGGCGATTCCGAGCCCCCAGTAGCTGGCTGTATCAGCGGCCGACCACGTCCGCGCTTCGTCGGCCGACCAGTCCGCACCGTTCGGGCCCACGGCGACGAGTGTGGGGGTCGGAGCCCCCGGCACGTAGGCGGCTCCGTACACGGCCCCGGCAAGAACGGGCCTGCCCGCCAGCTTCCAGGTCCGGCCTCCATCGGAACTCACGGCCACGTTGTCGGTGTGCTCGTCGGGTCGCGACAGATCACCGCCAAGGGCCGCCCCATGCAGGGTATCGCGAAAGGCGATCGTAAAGATGCCGGCCGCCTCGCCGGCGGGCAGCGGGGCCGGAGTCGCGGTCCAGGTCCGGCCGTCGTCCACAGATGCGAGGACACGCGCCGTGTCGGCCGCTCCCGTGCCGATCCATGCCCGGCCATCGGGCCCCAGCGCGACGCACGTTCCGCTGGCCGCGAAACCTCCCTCGCCGGCGAGCGCCGGAGGGATGTCGAGCGAACGGGTGTACTCCCACGTGTCACCCCCGTCCCGGGTGCGGAGAATTCGCAGCTCTCCATCCACCGCGTCCCCGTAAACGATCCCGCGATCGGCATCGCGAAATTCGAGGCAGTCGTAGAACCCGTCGGGCTCGGGGTTGAGGAACTGAAGCTCCCACGTCGCTCCTCCGTTCTCGGTGCGGTAGATGCGTGACAACTC
>JABDQB010000285.1 GCA_013042495.1 Gemmatimonadota bacterium | reverse complement strand
GTAATCCTCGCTCGCGCGCTCGGAATTCCGGTGGTCGTGGCCGTCGGGCCAGCCCTCGATGCCGTGACGGAAGCAGACCGATTGCTGGTGGACGGACGCTCCGGCGAAATCCGAATCAACCCGAGTCCGCAGGAGGTCGAGAGCCACCATCGTGCGGTCGCGCGGGCGACGCACCGGAGGGAAGCTCTTCAAGAAGTCGCGGGCAGGCCGACGAAGACGATGGACGGAGTGCTGACGATCGTGCAGGCGAACCTGGATCTACCGCACGAGGCTGACGATGCCTTGCGATTAGGTGCAGATGGAGTCGGTCTGTTTCGGTCAGAATTCCTGGTGATCGGAAGAAGGGAAATCCCCGCAGAAGAGGACCAGCTGTTGGCATATACGGCGGTTCTCGAGACGTTCCCGGACCGAGAGGTCACCCTCCGCACGTTCGACATCGCGCGTGACAAGTTCCCTCTCTTCCTAAAGCTGCCCCCCGAGGACAATCCGTATCTTGGCTGGCGCGCCATCCGCATTTGCCTCGACATGCCGGAGCTGTTTCGGAACCAGCTCAGCGCGGCGGTTCGATCGTCCAAGAGCGGAAACCTGCGACTCCTCATTCCCTTCGTCTCGACCGTGAATGAGATGAAGCGATCGCGCGAGATGCTCGACGAAGTCTACCTGTCACTCGGAATGAAGGACTCAGGCGTCCGGATTCCACTGGGAGTGATGGTCGAGACTCCGGCCGCTGTAGAAACGCTGGACCTCCTGGCACCATACGTCGATTTCGTGAGTCTCGGAACCAACGACCTCACTCAGTACGTTCTTGCTGCTGATCGGGGTAACTCCAATCTCGGCAAGTTGTATGATCCCCTGCACCCGGCTCTCGTTCGGATGTATCGAAGGGTAGTGAAGGAAAGTACTCGCCATGGGTTGGATCTCAGCGTGTGCGGGGAGTTGGCGAGCGATCTCCGTGGCGCGGCCGCCCTCGTCGGGCTCGGGTACCGCAAATTCAGCGTCTCCGTGCGAAGTTTGCCAGAGATTCGAGAGCTGATTCGCAACGTTTCAGCCAAAGAGCTTGCCAGGCTGATGCGGAAGCTGGATCGGGCAGAGAGCGGAGACGCGATCAGGGCTGCACTGGGACACTACCTGGCGGATCGTGGTATGTTGCCCGAGCAGCAGGCCGTCGAGTTGTCAAAGGAATAGCCGCCCGGTAGCTTCCGGCCGCCTGGCGGCATTTGTCGAATTCAGATCGGAGCAATAGTGGTTCCTGAGAGTCATCATCTGTTCACGTCCGAGTCTGTCACAGAAGGTCATCCTGACAAGGTCGCCGACCAGATATCCGATGCCGTCCTCGACGCCGTTCTCGAGGAAGATGCCGACGCCAGGGTAGCGTGCGAGACGCTCGTCTCCACGGGTCTCGTTGTGCTGGCCGGCGAGATCACGACGGGGTCGGCTGTGCGGTACGCGGAGATCGCCCGGAACACGATCGAGGAGATCGGCTACGATCGTGAAGACTACGGCTTCAGCCACCGATCCTGCGCCGTTCTCGTTTCGATTGGAGAGCAATCGCCGGACATCGGCCTCGGTGTGGACACCGGAGGTGCGGGAGACCAGGGCATGATGTTCGGATACGCGTGTGCCGAGACGGACGCTCTGATGCCCTTGCCAGTGTCGCTAGCCCACGGCATCACGCGGAGGTTGGCGGAGGTGAGGAAGGACGGGACGCTGCCCTGGTTGCGCCCGGACGGCAAGGCTCAGGTGACCGTAGAGTATGGGGATCACGGACCGGAGCGCATACGTACCGTAGTCGTTTCCGCTCAGCACGACCCTGACGTTTCTGCTGTCGATATCGAATCCGCGATCATCGAACACGTCGTGGGCGCTGTCATGCCCGCGGAGCTTTACGAGGTCTTGGTGGCCGAGCACCATATCAATCCTACGGGTCGGTTCGTCATCGGTGGTCCCCTGGGGGATGCAGGCGTGACGGGGCGCAAGATCATCGTCGACACCTACGGGGGCGTCGGGAGCCACGGCGGGGGAGCGTTCAGCGGCAAGGACCCGTCCAAGGTGGACAGGTCGGCCAGTTACGCCGCACGCTGGGTGGCGAAGAACCTGGTAGCGGCAGGCTTGGCAAGGGAGGCCGAGATCCAACTGGCCTACGCGATTGGCCTTGAGCGCCCGGTCTCCGTGATGGTCAATTCGTTCGGCACCGGACAGGTTCCGGACTCGATGCTGGAGGCCGCGGTTCGGGACGTGTTCGACTTGCGGCCGCGGGAGATCATCAGCGCGCTCGATCTCAAGAAACCGATATTCCGCCGCACAGCCACCTACGGGCATTTCGGGCGGGAGCCCACGGAGGATGGTGGCTTCAGTTGGGAGCGTTTGGATCGGATACAGGATTTGCGAGACGCCGTGGGAGTTTGAAGGCGTCACCACACAGGCACTCAAGAAACGGGCAGGGCGGATAGATGATGAACTCGACGACTCCGTGCGATATCGCGGACGCTTCTCTGGCAGCGGACGGCCGACGGAGGGCCGAGTGGGCTGACCGTTCCATGCAGGTACTTACCCAGATCCGCGAGCGCTTCGAGGTAGAGCGCCCGCTCGAGGGTGTGCGAGTGTCTGCCTGTCTGCACGTGACTACGGAGACGGCCAACCTGATGCGGACCTTGAAGGCGGGCGGAGCCGACGTGGTTCTTTGTGCTTCGAATCCGCTTTCGACCCAGGACGAGGTCGCTGCTTACCTGGTTGAGGATTGCGGGATTTCCGTCTACGCGGTGCGCGGCGAGGACAACGATCGGTACTACGATCACATCCGGGCGGCCCTGGCGCATCGCCCAGCTGTCACGATGGACGATGGGGCAGACCTGGTCGGGTCGCTTCACATGATAGCCCTGGATCGACTCGACGACCTGGCGCCCCCCCTTCGCAAGTGGGTCTCGACATTGTCGGCGGATGAGCGCCATACTCTGGTTTCAGGGGTCCGGGGATCCACCGAAGAGACAACTACAGGGATCATCCGCTTGCGCGCGATGGCCGCAGATGGAGTGCTGCAGTTTCCGGTAGTGGCGGTGAACGACAGCCTGACCAAGCACCTGTTCGACAATCGATATGGGACGGGTCAGTCGACTCTCGACGGAGTCCTCCGGGCGACCAACATGCTGCTGGCCGGTTCGACGGTGGTCGTCGCGGGGTATGGTTGGTGTGGCCGCGGAGTGGCCTTGAGGGCTCGTGGGGCCGGAGCGAAGGTGGTGGTGACGGAGGTCGATCCGGTGGTCGCGCTCGAAGCCGCCATGGATGGGTTCCAGGTCCTCCCCATGTCCGAGGCGGTGCCCGTCGGCGACTTGTTCCTCACGCTCACGGGGAACACCAGCGTCATTCGCGAGGAGCATTTCCGTGCCATGAAGGACGGAGCGATCGTAGCCAATTCGGGTCATTTCGACGTCGAGATCGATATCCGCCGGCTGCGTGAGATCGCATCGGGTGAGCCACGTGAAGTGCGACCCGAGGCAGTAGAATACGTCGTAGACGGTCGGCGAATCGTGCTGTTGTCCGAGGGCCGTCTGATCAACCTGGCTGCGGCGGAGGGACATCCTGCCGCCGTGATGGACATGTCCTTCGCCAACCAGGCCCTGGGTGCCGAGTTCCTTCTCAGCGAAGCGGGCGCAGGACTGGACAAACAGGTGCACCGGGTGCCGGCAGACCTGGATCGTGAGATCGCGCGACTGAAGCTGGTGGCCATGGGAATCGACATCGACACGCTCACGGAAGCGCAGAGGCACTACCTGTCGTCGTGGGACTTGGGGACGTGACCGAGCGGGAGGTTGGAGCGAAGTGATCGAGCTCGAGGTAGAGAGCCTGGGTCTCGACAAGGCCTCGAACACGCCTGTCGTGATTCTCCGGGAGGTGGGTGGCGATCGACTTCTTCCCATCTGGATCGGCCCTGGCGAGGCGAGCGCGATCGCGATGGAGCTCGCGGGTATCAAGTTTTCCCGGCCCCTGACCCACGACCTGCTCAGCACCGTGATGCGAAGCCTCGGGAGCGAACTGGTCCGCGTACTGATCACGAGAGTTGTCGACAACACGTACTACGCCTCGCTCATGCTGCGGAGAAACGGTGAGACCATCACGATCGACTCCCGCCCGAGCGACAGCGTCGCGCTCGCCCTTCGTGCGTCGGCGCCAATATTCGCCGACGTCGATCTCCTTGATCGCACCACCGTCGAGGTAGAGGGGGCCACGCTGGAGCCGGGCTTCGCAGGTGCGGGCCCGGGAGGCAGCACGCCGGAGGCCGAAGCAGGTCCGCCCGAGAAGCTCCGAGATTATTTGAGGCGGCTCGACCCGGAGGACTTCGGACGGTTCGTACCGTGACCCAACTGCGCACGTATCACAGC
>JABDQB010000280.1 GCA_013042495.1 Gemmatimonadota bacterium | reverse complement strand
GAGTTGTTGGCGCAACGGAGAATGTAGACGTGGTACACGGGTCCCTTCCGGAGGAGACAGGGACCCGGGACAAGAAGCCCTTCGATGCGCTCGCTTCGCTCGCTTACTCAGGGCACCATCCGACTCGCGATTACTGGCCTGCCATGAGCGAGCGCTTCTAGCGCGAGTCGAATGGTGGAGGCGGCGGGAATCGAACCCGCGTCCCTTGTTTTCGAGAAACGGCGGCGACGCGCGACTTTCGTGGTCAACTCGAAGAAGGGCAATGGGTTCGGTTCCAACTCGTTGTCCCCGTGAGTCCCCTGGAGTCCCCGACAGTCCTCCCCAGTCGTGGAGAGATAGTGGAAAGCGGCGGGAACGGTGTCCCGACGCTGGTCGTCTAGATACTTCTCCGCATCACAGCGTCAACGGTGACTGGACGCGGCAAATTGGCTCAGCCTCCGTGCCAACTCCTCGGCCTCGACCATCCCCTCCAGACGGTAGACCTCCGTGCCTGCGGCGTCGATCACCACGAGCGTCGGTAGGCCAACCACATGGAAGTAGTCCGAAGGCTCGACCTGTTTATCGGTATTCACCTTGATGAACACGTACTCGCCAAGCACGTCCTGCACTCGCGGATCGCCGAGAACTGTAGTCTCGAGCACCTTGCATGGATCGCACCAAGCCGCGTAGAACTCGATCAAGGTGAGGCGATTCGACGCCCGCGCCCGCGAAAGGGCATCGCTGACGGGCGCAGGAACATCGTCGAGATTGTAGGCTGCTGCCCGTGCCTCGCCGGCTGCCCCAGCGGCTTTCTCAGGCTTGTAACCGAGGCTGCGGATCCGGCACATGATCGCTTCGACGTCCACCCGGTCCGGGTCGTAGGTGATGGTGAACGCGTCGCGTCCGAGGTCCATCCTCACTTCGCTAATGCCGCCCAGTCCATCCAGGACCAGCTTGACCCCATCGGGTCAGCCGAATCACGTGGCACCGCTTCGGCTCTTCATCATTCCCCGGACCAACAGCGTGACCGATTCGGTCCGTTGGGACCGAGATTCCGCTGTCGGGGCTGTCGTTGGTGTGTCGGTTCCTCGGGAGCTGACCAGGACCGTGCAGGGTGGCGGCGCACAATCAGATCCGTGCGCGAGACCCGCGGTGACGAGCGCCGCCACCGGCAACAACAGTCTGGCTCTGCGTCCCAAGGTCTTGAGCCCGTCAGGAGTCGATCAGCTCGCCGAACGCCTCGTCCAGCGTGGCCTTGTCCTTGAAGCCCACAAACTTCCGGATTAGATTGCCCTGCTCGTCGATGAGGAACGTCGAGGGGACCATCCGGCTGTCGTAAGTGTTGGAGATTTCTTTCCCTTCCGAGACGACCAGGGGGTACTCCACGTCGAGCTCCCAGGCCCGCGACGCCACGTCCTCGACATCGCCGCTGTTGATGAACACCGGCAGGATCGTGAGGTCGCGCTCATACTTCTGCCTCAGCTCTGCCAGGATCGGCAGCGTGTCGAGGCTGTGATAACAGTGGGCGGACAGGAAAACAACCGCGACGTTCTTTCCACGGTACTGCGACAGCGATACCTGTCGGCCCTCGGTATCGGGTAGCGTGAAGTCGGGGGCCACCTGATCGGAGAACGTCGTGCCGTCCAGCGCCACTTCCGCCTTGTATCGCTCAAGCTCCTCGCCGGCGGCATTCATCAGATTGCGATCGACCGAGCAGGCGTTGTACTTTGAGCAGTTCCCACCCAGGCTTGCCAGGTCGAAGTTCCGGCGCGACAACTCCGCCATGACGCCTACGCGCAGATTCGACTCATCGAGTTGCTCGATCGCCTCTTTGGAGAGGCCGACCCTCTCGGCAAGCTCCCCGTCGTCGATCATCGGAAGCCCGCCATCTTCTATCTTGTCTGCGATGTAGGCGACGACCTTCTTCTCGTCCGCCGTCAAGTCGACATCCTGGACGTCGCCACCCGACATCGCGCATGGCGCCTTCTCCGCCCCGTGCTTGTCGCAGCCGGCCTTGGTGCAGCCGGCTTTCGCGCATCCGCCGGTCTTGGCGACGACACGCTCCGTCGCTTCCCCGAAAACCGTCGTGCCACCGCCGAGCCAGAGCGCCCCGCCCAGCAGGACACAACAAAGGCCACCTCCACAACAAAGACCGAGCTTAATCATCGCCATGAACCTCCGTTGCCCCAAGGCTGTCCTGGCCCCTCCACGTAATTGTCCACCCCGGACCCACGTACGGAGTCAAGCGCCCTTTCCCAAGAAAAGCTCGAACGCCCTTGACCCCGTACAATGGTACGGACTTTAGACTAACCGGGACTGGAGGCGAGCTATGGAGTCGCTGACCATTGGGAAACTGGCGCAACGCGCAGGGGTGGGCGTCGAGACCATCCGATTCTACGAACGTGAGGGGCTGATTTCCGAGCCACCGCGGCGCCCATCGGGCTATCGGGACTATCCGCTCGAAACCGTTGCCCGCATCGTCTTCATCCGTCGCGCCAAGGTCCTCGGCTTCACGCTGAAGGAGATCAACGAACTGTTGGAGCTGCGCGTAAG
>JABDQB010000006.1 GCA_013042495.1 Gemmatimonadota bacterium | reverse complement strand
GTTGATGGGTGGGAAGACCGGGTCCTGCTGATCGCCAGCCGGGCGCAGCTCCGCATCAGTCTGCAGGAATACGGCGAAACCGGAAATCCCGACGACCTGGACAGAATCCAGCGCATCCTGTCCGATGTGACGGCTTCGGTTCCGAGCATCGCGGCCCTCGCCGTGTATGACGATCGAGCCACACTCCTCGCGCGCGTCGGGCTGCCGGCCGATTCTTTGGCCGAACCTCTGTCTCCGCGCTTCTCTCCTGGGGCGAGCAGCGACGTCCAGTTCCTGGGCGCCGCCGTGACCGACCGGGGATACCCTCGGGTCGGATACACGACACCGCTCAACCTGGAGGGTGAGCGAGTCGGCTACCTGCTGGTCGTACTCAATGGGGCACGGCTCCTCGATCTCACGGACGACCATGTCGGTCTCGGCGAAACGGGCGAGTTGATGATCGTGATGCCGGATCCGGAGGGTGCGCGCACTCTCCACCCGGTGCGTCACGCCACTGGAGAGGGTGAACCGGCCGCGTCGGTCCTGCTGAGCGGCCCGGATGACCCGGCGACGAGGGTCCTCGCTGACACGGTCGGGCGGGTCTGGACGGATGGTGGTGCCGTCGACTACCGCGAAAAGAGGGTTTGGGCGGCGAGCCGCTACCTCTCGAAAACGGGCTGGGGTCTGGTGGTGAAGCTCGATGCGGAAGAAGAGACGGCTGTGATCCACGAGTTCCGTGATAAGATGTTTGCGCTGGCCATGACCCTGGCGGGGATCGGCGTTTTCGTGGCGGTGATTCTCGGCTTCCGGTTCGCGATGCCGATTCACAGCCTCGCTGAAGTGGCCGAACGGTTCGGCGACGGTGACCTTGATGCGAGGGCGACGGTCGGGCGGGAGGACGAGATCGGACTCCTGGCGCGCACGTTCAACGAAATGGCGGAAGAGCTCCAGACACGCATGGTGGAGCTGCACGAGTTCCACAAGTTCTTCGACGTCTCGCTCGACCTGTTGTGCATCGCGGGCACGGACGGGTACTTCAAGCGCACCAATCCGGCGTTCGAGAAAGCGCTCGGGTGGGATCAGGAGAAGCTGCTGAGCCGGCCGTTTCTCGATCTGGTCCACCCTGACGACGTCAAGGCGACCGAGAACGAGATCGCCAAGCTGGCCCAGGGGGTCCCGACGATTTCGTTCGTGAACCGGTTCCGGTGCGCGGACGGCACGTGGAAGTACCTGCGCTGGAACTCCTACCCGGAACCCGACACGGGCCTTCTGTACGCGATCGCGCGTGAGATCGAGGAGCCGCGGGACGCCTGATGGACCTGCTCCTGTTCCTCCAGCTCTTCAGCGGCCTCATCTATCTGCTATTCGGGGGTGACCTACTGGTGCGTGGGTCCGTGGCCCTGGCACGCAAGTTCCACGTGCCGCCCATGATCATCGCTCTCACGCTCGTCGCCTTTGGGACGTCGCTGCCGGAGCTGGTCGTCGTGGTACAGGCCACCATCAGCGGTTATCCGGGCCTCGTGTTCGGGAACGTGGTCGGAAGCAACATCGCCAACGTCTGGCTGGTCGCCGGTTCGGCCGCCGTGATCTATCCCCTGACATACGGTGAGCACTCCGTTCGGCGTGACAGCGTCTTCATGATTATCGCGACGCTGCTTCTGCTGGGCCTGAGCTTGGGCGGCATGCTTGGCCCCACGCAGGGGTTCATCCTGCTGGCCGGATTGATCGCGGTCAACGTGCTCACGGCCCGCGAGGCGGCGCGATCCTTCCGCCGGTCGCAGCTCAAGGCTCCCCTCGAGTGGGTGCTGGGTTTGCCGACCAAAATGTGGGTCATCGTGCTCTTCGTAGGGGTCGGGGCGGTTTCTCTTCCAATTGGCGCCAAACTGGTGGTCGATTCGTCCGTCGAGATCGCGAGCAGCTTCGGCGTCAGCGATACGGTCGTCGGGCTGTCGGTACTGGCGATCGGGACGTCCCTGCCGGAAATGGCGACCACCGTCATGGCAGCGGTGCAGAAGAGGACCGAAGTGGCGATCGGGACCATCGTCGGGAGCAACATGTTCAACATCCTGGCGATCATGGGCCTGGCCGCGGCGATCACGCCCTCGCCGATTTCCGTTCCCGCCGGCTTCTTCACGCTCGACTTTCCGGTGCTGCTCGGCTCGGCCCTGATGCTCAGCATACTCGTGTGGATGAAGCGCCCGGTCGGGCGGATGGCGGGGGTCATCTTCCTGCTCGGCTACACGGCCTACATCATGGCCCTGCTGCTGCGCGCGGGCGGAGGATCGTACTGAGACGGCAGGGCGCGCGCGCTATCCAGCTACCCCGGGTCACGGTATCATCTTCGCATGCATACCTCTCACCGTACGCAGCTCTTCACGGAGTCGGTGATCCGCGAGATGACCCGGGTGGCCCAGGAACACGACGCGATCAACCTGGCACAGGGTTTCCCGGACTTCCCGGCCCCGGATCTCCTCAAGGAAGAGGCGGCGCGCGCGATCCACTCCGACATCAATCAGTACGCGATCACGTGGGGTTCGAAGCACCTCCGCGATGCGGTCGCCGTGAAGTACTACGACTGGTACGGGATGGACGTGAACCCGGAGACCGAGGTCACCGTCACCTGCGGGGCGACCGAGGCGATGGTCTCCGTGATGTTGGCCGTCGTGGATCCGGGCGAGGAAGTAATCGTGTTCGAGCCGTTCTACGAGAACTACGACCGGGACACCCTGCTGTGTGGCGCGGAGCCGGTGTACGTGCCGCTCGGGGGCAGGGAGGAGCTGGATCTCGATCGCCTGGCGGCGGCGTTCTCGGACCGGACGCGCGCGATCGTGATCAACACGCCGAACAACCCCACCGGCAGGGTCCTGCCCCGGCGAGACCTGGAGGGAATCGCCGAGCTGTGCCGGCGGCACGACGCGTACGCGATCACGGACGAGATCTACGAGCACATCTACTACGAGGGCGACCACATCCCCATCGCTACGCTGGATGGCATGCGCGACCGGACCATCACGGTGAGCGGCGCGTCGAAGACGTTCGCCGTGACGGGCTGGCGGGTCGGCACCGTCGTGGCCCCGCCGATAGTCACCGGGGCGATCCGGAAGGTACACGACTTCCTCACCGTGGGGGCGCCCGCGCCGCTGCAGGAGGCGGTGGCCATAGCGATGGATACCCTGGGGCCCGACTACTACACGGACATGGCCCGGCACTACCAGTCGCGGCGCGACATCCTCATCGCGGGCCTCAAGGAGTCGGGCTTCCGCTGCGATCCTCCCGAGGGCTCATACTACGTCCTCTGCGATTTCAGCGGCCTGAGCGATCTGCCGGACGACCGGTTCGCCGTCTGGCTGACGGCCGAACACGGAGTGGCCTCGGTGCCGGGATCCAGCTTCTTCCAGGATCCGGCAGACGGGCGCCACCTCGTGCGCTTCGCCTTCTGCAAGACGGAGGCACTGCTGGCCGAGGCGGTTCAGCGACTCGGGGCCATTGGGACGCCGGGCGGGTAATAGAACACGCACCAGATCCGGCGCGAGCCGGAAGGAGACCGTCTTGGATACTCGCATGCAGCCCGTCAAGGGGATCTTGGAACTGAACGCGGCCCTTTTCCGGAAGGCCCTCGATGGGGTCGACCAGGCGGCCGCGGAACGGCGGCCCAACGACCACACCAACAGCCTGGCCTTCATCGCGTGCCACGCGCTGGACGCGAGGTTCTACCTGTTGAAGCTCGCGGGGCACGAGCGCACCAATCCGTGGCAGTCGCTGTTCGACGCCGCCAATGACGTATCGACGATGAAGGAATACCCGCCCCTGTACGAGGTGCTGGCCGAGTGGGACGAGCTGCACGAGGCGACACTGGGATTCCTGGCAGAGATGTCACCCGCCGAACTGGACGCGGAATCCTCTGCCCAGTTTCCCACCGAGGACCGCTCGACCCTCGGTGGAATCGCCTTCCTGGCCTTTCACGAGGCGTATCACGTGGGACAGATGGGCCTGGTGCGGAAGTACCTCGGCTTCGATCCCGTCGTGCAGCGCTGAGGCAGCCGGCTCTTCCCACCTTGACCACTACATCTAGTGGTCTTACATTATAGGCACCCCAAGATGTTGCGCTTGTTGTGGAAAAACCCACGATTTTCGTGGATTGGACGTGGATAACGGCGCATCTTCGGTGGATAGTCCCACCGTGCTGCGCGCGGCTCTTTCCCGGGAAACCGTTGCAGGACCCGAAGTTGAGCGGCCCCACGCATGGTCCGCGGGCGTTTGACGACCGCGGACGAACCAATGCGCAGGATCGAGGAGGACGACGATGCCCAAGCTCCGGAAGAAGGACGAGGTGGCTGGAGTGACGGCGGTCGGTTCCCGACGGAAGCATCCCGTGCTGTCCAGACGCTGGCTCCGGGATGCGGTCGAGGCGAACCGTTCGGCTTTCGAGCTGGAAATGAGGCGCGAGAGGCACCGCCTGCTCGACTCTCGTTTCGATGCGTTCTGGAAGGAGATCAGCGCCCGCCAAGCGTGAGCGAAGACGTACAGCGAAGCGATGGACCCAACGTAGGTCGGCCCCGCCCCCGCGCGGGCCGACCGGCGGGCGCGGCCCCCGGAGAGATCCGGGGGTTTTTCTTTGTCCCCCGATCGGCGCTTCCGACCGACTGGTAGGCCGGACCGCCGACGGGTAGCTTGGGGCGCCATGGAGATCCGCGAGTCAAGACCGCCCTGCGCTGTTCCGGAGTCCGGCCTCTCGGCCAGGCGTCGCACTGCCAGCGTCAACGTCGGAGGAGTGTGGGTCGGCAGCAGGCACCCGGTCGTGGTGCAGTCGATGACGAATACCGACACGGCTGACGTCGACGCCACGGTGCGCCAGGTCGCGGAACTGGCGGAAGCGGGTAGCGAACTCGTCCGCGTCACGGTGAACACGTCCGCGGCCGCCGCCGCCGTCCCCGGGATCGTGAGCCGCCTGGAGGGGATGGGCGTCCGGGTCCCTCTGATCGGCGACTTCCATTTCAACGGGCACATCCTCCTGCCCGGGCACCCGGAGTGCGCGGCCGCGCTTTCCAAGTTCCGCATCAATCCCGGCAACGTCGGCACGAAGAAGTGGGACGCCCACTTCGCGACCATCGTCGAGTGTGCGATCGAGAACGGGAAGCCGGTGCGAATTGGCGTGAACTGGGGCTCGCTCGATGCGGCGCTTCTCACGCGTATGATGGACGAGAACGCGGCTCTCGCCGAACCGCTCCCCGCGGACACGGTCATGATCGGGGCCGTCGTGGAGAGCGCGATGGGCTCAGCGAGGGTCGCCGAGGAAATCGGGCTGCCACACGACGCGATCATCCTGAGTGCCAAGGTGTCCTCTGTTCCCGACTTGCTGCGCGTGTACCGTGCCCTGGCTCCCCTGTCCGACTATCCCCTGCACCTGGGCCTCACGGAGGCCGGGATGGCCCGCAAGGGGACGGTGGCCAGCTCCGCCGGGATCGGAATACTCCTCTCCGAGGGGATAGGAGACACCATCCGGGTGTCGCTCACCCCGGCGCCGGGCGGAGACCGGAGCGAGGAAGTCCGGGTGGCGCGCCAGCTGCTCCAGTCGCTCGGGCTGAGGAGCTTCGAGCCGCAGGTCACCGCCTGCCCGGGTTGCGGCCGCACGACGAGCACGTTCTTCCAGGAAATGGCCCAGGACATCGAGGGATGGTTGCGTGAGCGCATGCCAGCCTGGAAGGAAAGCCATGCCGGCGTGGAGGATCTCTCGGTCGCCGTGATGGGGTGTGTGGTGAACGGACCCGGAGAGTCACGCCATGCCGACATCGGGATCTCGCTGCCGGGGTCGTTCGAGGAGCCGAGCGCGCCGGTGTACGTGAACGGCGAGCACCACTCCACGCTTCGGGGCGAAGACATCGTGCCCCAGTTCATCGCCATCCTCGAGGACTACGTGGATCAGAGGTACGGCTCGAACTAGACCTCGAAACCCTCCTGTCCGTCGGTCCAGATCCGTCTGATTTCCCCCAGCGAGGCCAGGTGGCGCAGAACCGCCAGTTTCTCTCTCAGAAGCAGCTGACGCGCGCTCGGACCGGGTATCGAGCCGTAGGTCCTATCGGTGACCTCCTCGGCAGTCCGGGCTCCGTCCTGCACGGCCAGCCGCGCCCGGTCCAGTTGTCTGTTGAGGCGGCGACGTTCTCGATCGAGCCAGGCCGCCGGCTCCGCGATCGAAGCGGTGTGACTCGAGAGCATGACCGCAGGCTCGAGCGAAGCCACCCGGTCCAGGGTCGCCATGTACGATCCGAAAGAGTCCTCGGCGGGATCGGCGATGCGGAGGGGCGTCTTGAGGCCGAGCAGGAACTGATCGATCGAGAGCAGGGTTCCGCTCGCGGAATGCCACGGCATGAGATGGCCGGGGGCGTGTCCCTCGCCCAGCACCCACTCCCATCCCGGAAGATCCGGCAGGGACCCCGCGTCGCCCTCGACCGTCGCGAACGGCTGGCCGTGGGGAGTCCTCTCGTCGGCCTCGTACAGGTCGGCCGTCTCCCGATGCGCTACCACGACCTCGGACCCGAGGGCCTCGAGTCCACCGGCGTGGTCCAGGTGCGAGTGCGTGAGGATGACGCCGTCCGGCATGCCTCCCGGCCCGAGCTCTTCGTCGAGCGCGGCTCCCAGGGATTCCACGGATTCCAGCGTCGCGGCGCCCGTGTCCACGAGCCAGGAGCCGCCGGATTGGATCAGGAACACGGCCACCGAGCGCGGCGGCCACGGCGAGGGGACGACCGCCCTCCGGCAGCCTTCGGCCACCGGCACGAAGCCCCCGGTCGTGAGTACGGTGCTCACGGCGCGAGCGGCGCCGCGCCCTCGATCCGGGCAGCCTGGACCGCAGCCCGCAGGGCCTCGAGTTCGGCGGCCCATTCCATCCGCATGCCACCCAGTTCGGCGACCGGCTCGACACCCCGGACGGCGTTCGTGAGGAATGCGCCTCCGGCCCGTTCGAGAGCCGACCGGGCGAACTCCCCCTCGTGAACCGTCCAGCCCGATCGCCGAGCCTCGTGAACCACGACCGACCGGGTTACGCCGGGATAGAGCGGAAGTGACGCGGATGGCGTGAACAGATCTCCATTCGCCTCCCAGAACAGGTTCGACGAAGAGGCCTCGAGCAGGTGATCTCCGGAGCAACGCACGGCCTCGACCACTCCTCGTCTCCTGGCGGCCCTCGCGCACGTTACGTGAGCCAGCGCGCTGCAGCTCTTTATCGCCGGCATGGCCGGTATCGGCGCCTCGCCCGGCTCGAGGATGGCCACCGACAGGACCCGCGGGCCGGGCAGGGCGTGGAGCTCGACCAGCTCCCAGGCGTCGCATTCGCCGCGGTCGTAGCCTCGTCCCCCGGATTCGCAGCTGACCTGGATGCGGACCACCGCATCCGTGGAATCATCGGCGCCCATGAGTCTCAGGACCTCGCACAACTGCGGGGCGCTGCTCACCGGTTCGGGAACGGTGAGACCGATCGCATCCGCCGACGCCGTCAGCTTCTGCACATGCGCGTCCGCGTCCAGGAGGAAGCCCTGCTCGAGTAGCAGCGTGGCGAACACCCCGTCGCCGTACCGGAAGGCCCGGTCGCCAACGTGGGGACGAAACTCGGTCGCCGGCCTGAGTACCCCGCGGGCCCAGCACAGGGGTGCTGCGCTCCTGGAGTGCGGGCTCATCGCTGACTCACCGGCCGGGGGGATACTGCGAACGCCGGCCCAAGGAGGCCGGCGCGGTCACTGATCGACTCGTAGATTTGCGGACAGGGGGGTCGGACGCTCGAACTCGGCCCAAGCCCGCCGTGCGCGAAGGGAACTACCGACTTGCGCGGCGCCGGGCGCTTCGGACACGCCGCCGCTCGGCTGCCTAGGCCTTCCGACGCTTCGCCTCGCTCGGCTTCTCGTAGCGGCGCTTCCTGCGCATGTCTGCCAGGATACCCGCCCGCTGAACCTTGCGTCGGAACTGCCGGAGAGCCTTCTCCAGATTCTGGCCCTCTCCGATATGGATCTCCAACGGTCTGTCCCCTTTTGGTCGTGTCCGATGTTCGCGTCACTCGACGCGCGTTGCATTTCAAGCCCTTAAAGATAGTGTCGGAAGCACCATAATCTCAAGAGGACGGTCAATGACGCTCGTCCGGGATCGCCTGGATCAGGCGCCGAGCCCCGGAAACCTGCGTCCGAGGCGCTCGCGCAGTTGCGCGGCCAGCGTCTTCTTCCCGCCAGCCGCCTCTGCCGCAGGGCTTGCCCCCGATCGGCCGGGGCGCTTTCGGCCGGCGGATCGGCCGCGGTTGCCTGGCTGCTGGCCCTCTGACTTCTTGCTCTCGTCCCCGGTCCTGGCGCGGGCGGCGGGCCGCGATCCGTCGGCCTCCATGGGGACCAGGTTCCGAGCCTTCGGTCCGCGATCCGATTCGAACACGTCGAACTCGACGGTCTCACCGTTCTTCAGTGACGCGTACCCGTCTACTTCGATATCGGTGTGGTGGACGAAGATTTCGGCGCCGTCCTCCCGCCGGATGAAGCCGTACCCCTTGTCGGTGGAGAACCACTTCACGATGCCTTTCTCGCGTGTCATCAGCTGCTCCGTAACCTTCTTTCGGGACGCTCGGCAACACCGCACTGGGTGTCGAAGCGAAAGTGCCGCAGGAAGATGGGCGACAGAAGCGCGGGATTCAAGGCAGCCCCCCCGCGCCGCTCCCCCCGGAAAACTTGACCACAACATCTTGCGGCCGTAGTTTCGGCCGACACCAGATATTGTGGATTCGGGGTTTCCTCGGGTTGGATATCCGGTGGTTCTCGGTGCGGCCGGCGCCCGGCGGGCAGCCGTGTAAGAGATCCGCCCGTCAGTTGCGCTTCGCCAAATGGCGGGGGCGCCGAGCCGTACCCGGAATGACGAACCAGCCGGGCTTCCTGGCAGCCCGACACACGGCACTGCGGCGACCCATGGGTCGCCTGGATGATAGAGACGGAAGCGTTTCATGTCCCCGCCTCCCGCTTCGCGCGGAGGTGCCGACTGTGGCAAGGAGCTGGGCAATGGGTGTAGCGATACCGGACCTTCTCTTCATCGCCGGAGATGGATCATTCGAGCTGGACGGCAAGGCGTATCACATCCCGGATCACTTTTCTCCACGGGAAGTATTCAGCTATCGCCGGCTGCTCGAGCCGATCCCGGACATTCCGGGAGGCACCAACCTCTCGCTGGAGCAGCGGCAGAGACAGAAGACGTACTTCTTCCGGCGCGCGGCGGCTTGCATCATTCCCGGGTTGGAACCGAGCGCCCTGGAGAGCGTACCTCTGCGCGGCCTGATGAGCCTACATCGCTGGTTGCTGGATCACCGGCCGGAGCTCACGCTGGACGCCGCGCTACACGCCTGACCGAGTTGCGGGACGAGGCCCGGCTTCCGCGTGCGCGGGGCCGGGCCTTTTTTTTTGTCGATGAACGTCGGAAGCGATCCCGGCGTTATCTTGTCGGATCGGTGGAAGACGGGCCCCGCCAGCGGAGGACCCGGTGCGTTACCCGAAAGTGAGGACGGTCCGCGGTGATTCGTCGCGCCAAGATCATATGCACTATCGGTCCTGCGTCGAGGGATCCGGAGACGTTTCGCCGCCTGGTGGACGCAGGGATGGACGCGGTCCGCGTCAACTTCTCGCACAGCTCGCACGAGGACGCCGCACAGACCATCGAGCTGGCGCGTGAGGTATCACGGGATCTGGGCACGCCGCTCGCCGTCCTCGCCGATTTGCAGGGACCGAAGATCAGGGTGGGGGTGCTCCCGGGACCGGTGCCTATCTCCAATGGCGAGATCTACGTCTTCGAGGCGCTGCACGACGCCGATGCCGGGACGACCGCCGGTGCCATTCCGATTACCTACCCCGACCTGGCAAGCGAGCTGGAGGCCGGCGACCGTCTTCTGTTCGACGACGGCCGCATCGCCTTCTCGGTAGAGGGAATGGACGGGAACCGGGTTACGGCCAGGGCCCGAACCGACGGTACCCTGCTGTCGCGGAAGGGACTCAACCTGCCCGGCAAGGCGCTGCAGGTGCCCAGCCTCACGGACAAGGACCGAGCCGATCTCGCCTTCGCCCTCGAGCAGCGCGTGGACTACATCGCCCTCAGCTTCGTGCGTCGCGCGGCGGATGTGTCGGCTCTGCGTGAGTTGGTGGACGATGATGGGGTCCTGATCATCGCGAAGATCGAGAAGGAGCAGGCGGTCCGTAACCTGGTCGAGATTCTCGCCCTGGCGGACGGCGTCATGGTGGCCCGTGGCGACCTCGGCGTGGAGCTGGACTTCGAGGAGGTGCCGATCGTTCAGAAGAGAGTTCTCCGGCTCAGCCAGGAATCGGTGTCGATCGGAATCACGGCCACCCAGATGCTCGAGTCGATGACGGCCTCTACGCGTCCGACCAGGGCCGAAGTCTCCGATGTCGCGAACGCGCTCCTCGACGGCACGGACGTGGTCATGCTGTCGGGGGAGACGGCGGTCGGCGAATATCCGGTCGAGGCGGTCGAAGCGATGGACCGGGTAGCCCGGCGGATCGAGAACGAGTCCGGGTTCCTGGAAGATCCGTCCGACATCGGAGCGCCGACGGTTCGGTCGGGCGTACACAGGACGGTGCCCGGCGCGATCGCCGGAGCGGCCACGGAGGCCACTCATCGGCTCGGAGCGCCGTTCCTGATCACCTTGACCACGAGCGGATTCACGGCTCGCCTGCTGGCGGCCCAGAGGCCCCGGGTGCCGATCCTCGCGGTCACGGACAACTCGCGTACCTACCGGCAGCTGGCTCTGGCCTGGGGGGTGGTGCCGATTCACCACGACGAGCCCGTGGGCTACGACGGAATGCTGGCCAGGGCCCGGAGCTACGCATTCGAGCACGGTTTGGCCGAGCCAGGTCGGCACTGCGTGGTCACGGCCGGGCTGCCTTTCGACGTGCCAGGCACGACGAATTACATGCGCGTAGAGACGCTGTGAGGTCATGAGACTGACCTTCCTCGGAACCGGAACATCGTTCGGAATCCCGGTGCCCGGCTGCGACTGTGCGGTGTGCACGTCCGGCAAACCGCGGAACTGGCGAACCCGGCACGGCTTGCTGCTCGAACACGAGGGACGCCGACTGCTGGTCGATACGCCTCCGGAGCTGCGGCTTCAGCTCATCGCGGCGGGCGTCGACCGGCTGGACGGTGTGTTCATCTCCCATTCTCACGCGGATCACGTGCACGGAATCGACGATTTGCGGGCGTTCAGCGCTCGCAGCCGTCTCCCGGTTCACATGGCCGCGGAATACGAAGAAGAGCTCCGGACCCGTTTTTCCTATTTCTGGGGACCGGATGCGAGATCCACGCCGGGTAGCAGCATCCCGGGCCTGGATCTGGTGACTTTCGAGGACCGGGAGCGGATCCATGCGGCGGGCTTCGAACTCGACGTCGTGGCGTTTCCGCACGGTTGGTTTCGCAGCTACGGCTTCCGCGTGGGGGACCTGGCTGTGATCGTGGATGCCAAGGAGATCCCGGAAAGTGCCGTCGAGCTGCTGCGGGGGGTTCGGGTGCTCGTGATCAACGCCCTGTGGTTTGGCAATCCTCACCCGACCCACTTCAACGTGGAAGAGGCGCTGGAGGCTGCCAGCCTGCTCGGCGCCGGAACCACCTATCTGACTCACCTGACGCACAGGCTCGACCACGACGAAATGGAGGCCCGGTTGCCGGCTGCCGTCAGGCCAGCGTGGGATGGGCTGACGATCGAGATCTGAAGGTCTATATTCGCGGCCCTCGTGACCGCGAGAAGAGGACAATGTGCCGCAGAACCTGATTCGCAATTTTTCCATTGTCGCCCATATCGACCACGGCAAGTCGACGCTGGCCGATCGACTGCTCGAGGTAACGGGTGCCGTGGAGACGCGTCAGATGAAGGAGCAGGTCCTCGATTCCATGGACCTGGAGCGGGAGCGTGGTATCACCATCAAACTCAACGCCGTTCGTATTCCGTATCGGGCCTCCGACGGCAAGCAGTACCAGCTCAACCTCATCGACACTCCGGGGCACGTCGATTTCACCTACGAGGTGAGCCGGAGCCTGGAGGCCTGCGAGGGGGCCCTGCTCGTGGTCGATGCGAGCCAGGGGATCGAGGCACAGACGATCTCCAACCTGTTCCTCGCGCTCAACGCGGGTCTCGAGATCATCCCGGTCGTGAACAAGATCGATCTGCCGGCGGCCGAACCGGACCGGCGCCGCGATGAGATCTGCGACCTGATCGGAGTCGAGCGGGAGGATGTGCTGCTTGCGTCCGCCAAAATGGGCACCGGCGTGGCGGAAGTCCTTGAGGCCATCGTGCACAGGGTGCCGGCGCCGTCGGGCGATCCGGACGCGCCGCTCCGGGCGCTGATCTTCGATTCCATGTATGACAAGTACCGCGGAGCCGTGCCGTTCCTTCGCGTTGTGGACGGTACTATCCGTAAGGGGATGACGGTGGGTTTCGGGGCGAGTGACGCCGAGTACGAAGTTGACGAGACGGGCTTCATGTGCCTCGGGTTCCAGCCGGTCGGCGAGCTCAAGGCCGGCGAGGTCGGTTACCTGACGGCCCAGATCAAGAAGATCTCCGACACCAAGGTGGGGGACACGCTCTTCGACGCCTCGGACCGGGCCCCGGAGCTGCTGCCGGGCTACCAGGAGGCGAAGCCCGTCGTGTTCGCGGGCCTCTATCCAACGGATGCCGACCAGTTCGAGGAGCTTCGAGATGCCCTCTCGAAGCTGCAGCTCAGCGACGCCAGCCTGCACTGGGAGCCCGAGACCTCCACGGCGCTTGGGTTCGGTTTCCGCTGCGGGTTCCTCGGCCTGCTACACATGGAGATCGTCCAGGAGCGCCTGGAGCGCGAGTTCGACCTGGACCTGGTGACCACGATCCCGAATGTGGAATACCGTGGCACGCTCACGAACGGGGAGTCCTTCTCGGTCGAGAATCCGAGCAAGATGCCGGAACGCGGCCGGATCGAGTCGGTCGAGGAGCCGTACGTCCGGGTCCACGTGGTCTCGCCCGCGGAGTACATTGGCGGGATTCAGAAGCTGTGCCACGACCGGCGCGGCGAGTACCTGAACATGGAATACCTGGACACGAATCGGGTCGAGCTTCGCTACGACATCCCGCTGGCGGAAATCGTGCTTGACTTCTATGACCGGCTGAAGTCCGTGTCGCGCGGCTACGCGGCGCTGGACTACGAGATGGCGGGATACCGGGTCTCGGACCTCGTCAAACTGGACATCATGCTGAACGGTGAGCCGGTAGACGCGCTCAGCGTCATCATTCACCGGGACGAGTCGTACGAGTACGGCCGCAAGATGGCGAGCAAGCTCAAGGAGCTGATCCCCCGACAGCTGTTCGACGTGGCGATCCAGGCGGCGATCGGCCGGGACGTGATATCGCGGACCAACGTGAAGGCGCTCCGCAAGAACGTGACGGCGAAGTGCTACGGTGGCGACATCACTCGGAAGCGGAAGCTCCTGGAGAGGCAGAAGGAAGGGAAGCGACGGATGAAACAGGTGGGATCCGTGGAGATTCCACAGGAGGCGTTTCTGGCCGTCCTCCAGGTCGGTGACTGAGGGGGCTGGCGGACTCGTCGTCCGGGCTCCGAACCACCTGGGCGAGTTGATTCTGGCCCTGCCGGCCCTGCACCACGTCGCGGCGACCGAGAGGCAGGCAGGACGGCGTCCGTGGGTGCAGTTCGTGGCCGGGTTGGAACCGATTCTCGATATGGCCGGTCTGGATGTCGATCGACTGCCGATCGAGGACCGGCGTGCCGTCGTGGCGGGCGCCCGCCAGGTCAGGCGCTCCGGGGCGCGGCGCGGGATCCTGCTCACCCCGTCCGCGTCCAGCGCTCTGATGTTCTCGTTGGGGGGACTCGGGAGCCGGCGCGGCACCGGAGGCGGCTGGCGCACCTGG
>JABDQB010000256.1 GCA_013042495.1 Gemmatimonadota bacterium | reverse complement strand
GGATTGGACTGGTCGCTTTCGCCGGCGAGGCCCTGACGGTGGTGCCGGGTACGCTGGATTACGGAATCCTGTACCAGGCCATCGAAAACCTGGACGTGGGCCAGCTCCGGGACGGGACGGCTATCGGCACGGCTCTGGCTACCGCCGTCAATCGACTGAGATCGATCGAGGAAGGCTCGCGGGTGGTCGTCCTTCTCACCGACGGGGACAACAATCGCGGGGACATCGTGCCCGAGGACGCAGCGGCCGCGGCGGCCGCACTGGGTATGCGCGTCTACACGATCGGAGTTGGACGGGACGGCGTCGCGCCGGTACCCATCGGCCGCACCCGGTTCGGCTACCAGTATGCGGACATGGAAGTGACCGTCAACGACGAGCTGCTCGACCGCCTCGCCCGGGCCACGGGCGGACTCTACTTCCGCGCCACGGACCCGGAGGCCCTCACTCGTATCTACCGCCGCATCGACGAGCTGGAGACGGCACCTGTCGAAGAAGTCCGCATGGTCGAGCGGGCGGGTGTAAGGTCCGAGCTCCTGATCCTGGCCCTCGCCGCCCTGGTGGTCGAACTCGTCGGATCGGCGACGCGCGCTCGACGGGTGTTCGCATGATGGGCCTCGGGTCGCAGGTCTGGTTGGCCGCTGCCTCCGCCGCGAGCGCAGCGCTGCTACTTCGCGGACTCGGGTCGTACAGGACCCGGCTGGACCGGGATGCGCTCGGCGACGATTCGCTGCTGGAGCGGCTGACCCATGCGCCGACTGCGCTGCAGAGGACGCTGCGGGCCTTGCTGCTCGCGGCCGGCTGCGGCGCGCTCGCGGCCGGACTGACGGTGGGTGGGGTCTCCGAGGACGTTCCGGAGGAGTCGGACCTGCAGACCGTGCTGGTTCTGGACGCGTCCAACTCGATGTGGGCCAGGGATGTGGAGCCGAGCCGACTGGAGCGTCAGCGGGTCGCGGCGGCGGAGCTGTCCCTTCGGCTTCCCGGTCGCCTCGGGATCGTGTACTTCGCGGGCCGGGGTTACGTACTCTCCCCGCTCACCGAGGATCGGGACGCGGTGTTGATGTTCGTCCAGACCCTGGATCCGGGTCTCGTGGGACAGGGGGGAACGTCGCTCGCCGAGGGCCTGCGGCAGGGCCTCGACGTACTGGCCGGCGGCGAGGAGGTCGGGCGACGCATCCTGGTGGTCATGACGGACGGGGAAGCCACGGCGGAGGGCGAAGCGGTGGCCGCCGAGCTCCAGCGCGCCGTCCGAATGCGTGTTCCGGTGTTCGCGGTAGGGCTCGGTACTCCCGAGGGCGCACGTATTCCGGTGCCCGTCCGGGTGGAGGATGAGGTCCTGGAGTCGGCGCCCCGCGCGATGGAGCGCACGGTAGAGGTGGACGGAGAGCGCTGGTTGACCGACGACAGGGGTGAGCCCGTGGTGAGTCGACTCGACGAGACCGCTCTCGATGAGATGGCCCGCTCAACCGGAGGAATCTCGGTCCGGGCGGACGAAGATGGTCTGGCAGCGCTTCTCGATCGGCTCCAGGAAGAGGGCGGCCGGCCGGATCCCGGCACTGGCAGGAAGGCCAGCATGCTGCTGTTGGCGGCCTTCGGGCTCCTCTTCGCCGAGGGTTACCTCGTGAGGAGGGGGTGATGGCGAGATCCCACCTGGGCGAACGCCAACTCGGGGGCCTGGCGCTGGGCCTCGCCGCCCTGATCTCCGTCTGGATGATCGGCGGCGGACGTCTGGCGGGCCAGGAAGTGGAGGGCAAACCCATTCCACCCATGATGGTCGACAGCTCGTCGGTCGTTACGGCCGAAGCTCTCTCCGGATTCCGGGAGCGATCCGAAGATCCGGGACGGCCCGTGGACTGGTTCAACCTGGGAGCGGGCCTGTTGCTGACGGCGGACTGGGAGGGAGCCTTCGAGCCGACCCAGAGGGCCCTCGACTCGGACGACGAGAAGCTGGAAAGAGCGGCGACCTACAACCTCGCCTTGTCCCGGGCGCTGGCTGGCCGGCCGCCGGAGCTGGGCGGCGAGCTGTCGTTCGAAGAGCGTCGGCCGCTGCTGGAACAGGCGTGGGATGGGTTTCGATGGGTGGTCAGGCAGAGCCCTGAAGCGGCGGATGCGCGGTGGAACCTGGAACTCGTGGCGCGCTGGCTGGAGCAGGAGGAAGATTCGCAGGACGACGGAGGGGGCGGAGGGGGCGGTGGCTCGGCGGACGCCGATCAGACGAATGCACCGTCGACCCCGGAGCTGTCGGCGGCGGAGGCACTGGACCTGTTGGACGTTGCCGCGGAGCAGGAGCAGGACGTGCAGGGGAGGCGTCTCGAACGGAACCGCTCGCGCGACCCGGTCGTGGAGAAGAACTGGTAGGGTGGGGGCCATCAGGCTGAGGACAGCAGGAGCCTGTCAAGTCTGGGGGTCCTCGATCAGCGGAACGAAGCGCACGCCTTCGATATCTTCCGAGTCGAATCTCGCGCCCCGCTTTCGGTAACGGCGCACGGTCTGCAGGCGGTCGTCGCCAACCGGAGCGACGAGGATCCCTCCGTCGCCCAGTTGCGCGCGCAGGGCCGCGGACACGGCGGGGGCGGCTGCGGTGACCAGGATCCGCTCAAAGGGGGCCTCCTCGGGCCACCCCCGGCTTCCGTCTCCGAGTCGCAAGCTGATCCCTGCGAACCCCGTCTCATCGAGAGCATGACGGGCTCGCTCGTGCAGCTCCGGGATCCTCTCGACGCTGAACACGGTGCCTCCGCAGGCCGCGAGGACGGCTGCCTGGTACCCGGAGCCCGTTCCGACCTCCAGAACCCGAATGCCCGGTTCCAAGTCGAGGGCTTCGGACATCATGGCGACGACGTAGGGTTGGGAGATCGTGGCCCCGAACCCGATCGGGAGGGCGCAGTCGGCGTAGGCGGCACCAGTCTGTGACTCGGGGACGAACGCGTGCCGGGGCACGAGGCTCATGGCATGAAGCACAGCTTCGTCGGAGATCCCACGCCGGCGGATCTGCCTGTCTACCATGTCCTTGCGCCGTCGATTGTGCCCGCGCTCGCTGCGAATGCCCATGGTCACAGCAAGAAACTGGCGAGCGGCAGCCGTTGCCGCAAAGGTCCGCGGCTGCCTAGCTTTCCCTCATGAACACACCTTCATCGGAGCGCGTCCGCTTGACCCAGTACTCGCACGGCGCCGGCTGAGCCTGCAAGCTGGGTCCGGAGGACCTGAAAAAGATACTGGCGGTTTTGCCGCCTTCCGACGATGAGAACCTGCTCGTTGGGCTCGACGCGCCGGATGACGCGGCCGTGTACTCGCTGGGCGACGGACGCCTCCTCGTGGCCAGCGTGGATTTCTTCACGCCGGTGGTCGACGATCCCGAGGACTTCGGGGCGATTGCGGCCGCCAACGCCCTGAGCGACCTGTACGCCATGGGCGCTACCCCTGCATTCGCCCTCAGCGTCCTGGCGGTTCCGGCATCGACGTTATCGCTGGACGTGGTCGCGGGAATCCTGCGCGGGGCGGCGGAGACGTGCGACGAAGCGGGGATCGTCATCGCGGGTGGACACTCGATCGATGACAAGGAGCCGAAATTCGGTCTCGTGGCACTGGGGTTCGCGGAGAGCGAGCGGGTGTACCGGAAGTCAGGCGCCAGACCGGGCGATGCGATCGTCCTCGGCAAGGCGCTGGGCACCGGAATTATTGCCACCGCTCTTAAGCGGGACGGCACGGACGCGCCCGTGGTTCGGGCCGCCGTGCGGTCGATGCGGCAACTGAACCAGGAAGCCGCCGTTCTCCTCGAAGGACACGAGGTCCATGCCCTGACGGATGTCACCGGATTCGGATTGCTTGGACATCTGCGCGAGGTCTGCGCGGCTTCCGACGTGTCCGCGCGCGTGTTCGCATCGGCACCGCGGTTCCTCCCCGAAGCGATCGACCTGGCGGAGGCGGGCTTCGTACCCGGGGGCACGGAGCGGAACCGAGCCGCCATCGAGCCCGTGACCGGGTGGGAGCCCGGGATTCCGGACCCGGTTCGCACGGTGTTGTGCGATGCTCAGACGTCAGGTGGGTTGTTGGCCTGCGTGCCGAAACACGAGGCCTCGGAACTGGCGACCGAATGGGAATCCGCCGGCTATGCGGCGTCCGTGGTTGGATCGATCGAAGAGCCGTCGAAACCGATGCTGATCGTGGAGGAGTGATGAGCGTGACCGCGGCAGAAGGGATGTTCACGCGGGACCCGGACTTTCCGAACCTGATCGTCACCCGCCATCCACTGCTGCGGCACAAGGTGACCCTGCTTCGCAAGCGGGACACGCCGAAGAAGATCTTCAAGGAGCTGGTGGACGAAATCGCGATGCTCCTGGCGTACGAGGTGACCTCGGATCTCGAGACGGAGACCGTGCTAGTAGAGACTCCCCTCGAGTCGACGACGGGAGAGATCGTCCTGGGCGAGCGCTTGACTCTGGTGCCCATTCTTCGGGCGGGCCTCGGGATGGTCGACGGCGTTCTCGACCTGATCCCGACGATGCGGGTGGGGCACATCGGGCTCCAGCGTGACCACGACACGCTCGAGCCCATCGACTACTACTTCAAGATCCCTCCCCCGCTGCAGGAGAGCGTGTTCATCGTGGCGGATCCCATGCTTGCCACCGGCGGCTCGGCGAGCGCGGCGGTGACCTACCTCAAGGAATCCGGGGCTCGAAATATCCGAATGATGTGCATCGTCGCCTCTCCGGAGGGAGTCCGTCGCATGCTGGACGACCATCCAGATGTGCTCGTCTACGCAGCCGCATTAGACCGGGAGCTGGACGAGCGTGGCTACATCCTGCCGGGGTTGGGGGACGCAGGAGACCGGTTGTTCGGGACGGACTGAGTAGCGTTCTGACCGACCGGCGAAACCCCTACGGGTGTGACGGCCAGGAGCTCATGGGGTCGGACTGCGTTTCCGCTCGGGAGAACGCTCTCCGGCGTTGTCGTCTCCAGATGCGCGGCGGCCTCGGGGTGCGGTGCGAGCGGGTCCACGTGCTGGGGATGAGAAGCACGAGTAGAGTGTAGAACTCCAACCTTCCCAGCAACATCAGTCCCGAGAGAGTGATCAGCGCCGGGGCGCCCATGTGTCCGTAGTTTCCGGCCGGTCCCACCTCACCGAGACCCGGGCCGATGCTCGACAGCGCGGCGAGCGAGGCGCTGAGCGACGTAACGAGATCGTGCCCCAATGCGGCGAGAACCAGCGTGCCGACGGCGTGCGTGGCCATGTACATGGCGAGAAAGGCCAGCACCTTGAGCACCAGGTCCTCGCGGATCGGTTTGCCGCCCACCCGGGTGATGATCACGGCGCGCGGGTGCAGGACTTTCCGGATCTCGTCCAACACGTGCTGGGTGACGACGGCTCCCCGAATCACCTTGAAGCCGCCTCCCGTCGATCCGCCCATTCCGCCCATGAACATCAAGCCCAACAGAAGCACCTGCGCCACGAGCGGCCACGCGGCGAAATCCGCGGTCCCGAAGCCGGTCGTGCTGTGAACGGAGACGACCGAGAAGCTGGCCCGACGAACGAGCTCCAGCGAGAACCCGCCCTCCGACACGCCGAGCGCGGCGAAGCAGATCGAGGAGACCGCCACGACCGACGCCAGATACCACTGCCATTCAGCGTTCCGGAACATCTCGCGCGGGTGGCCGGTGAACGTCCGGTAGTGAAGTGTGAAGTTCACGCCGGCCAGGAACATGGCCAGAATCGTGACCCACTGGATTGCCGGCGAGTAGTAGCCCATCGATGCCGTGCGGGTCGAGAAGCCCCCCGTGGCCAGCGCGCTCATGGCGTGGTTCACGGCATCGAACAGGCTCATACCCAGGATGAGGTATGCGATTCCAACGATCGCCGTCATAGCGACATACACGCCCCACAACAGGCGAGCGGTGGTGGCGATGCGAGGCTGCACCTTGTCGGTAGTCATGCCCGGCGCCTCCGCCGAGAACAGCTGGGCGCCGCCCACCCCGATGAGCGGAAGGATGGCTACGCCAAGCACGATGATGCCCATACCCC
>JABDQB010000237.1 GCA_013042495.1 Gemmatimonadota bacterium | reverse complement strand
GATAACGAGTCCGGCGAACAGGAAGACGTATACGTTTATGATCTGGAGACGGGCACTCCGCTACGGCTGAGCTTTGCGGGTGACAGCCACCAGCCCGTATGGTCGGCCGACGGCCGCCACGTGTACTATTGTGGCTCTCGAGGCGACAGACACACCATCTTTCGGAAGGCGGCCGATGGGTCGGGCACGGAAGAAGTCGTGCTGTCGGACGGCGCGCGGCGACCGAGTCTATCTACGGACGGTCGGCTGATGGCCTACGATACAGGCGTTGACGGAGAGGGACGCAACGTATGGGTGATGAATCTCGCGGATTCAACCTCCGCCGAGGTGGCAGGCGGCGAGGGTTATCAGGGGGATGCACACTTTTCTCCGGACGGTCGCTACATCGTATACGAGGATGACCGTTCCGGCGAGATCCAGATCTTCGTCCACCAGGTCGATGGAGACGCCTTCTGGGAAATCTCCGAGGGGTCTGGTCCGTTCTATGATCCACTGTGGTCGGCCGATGGGGAGTACATCTACTTTGAAAGCTTGAACGAGCTTCTCAGGGTCCCGGTGGAGCTTGAGCCTTCCTTCAGGAGGCTGGGCCGACCGACGGGCATTGCCGGGTTCTCATCCGGGATGGATTTTGCCCTCGGTCCGGAAGGTGACGTGCTTATCATGGGCCGCGCAAACGAGTCCGCCGCGAATGCGCTCGGAAGATTGCGGATGGTCCTCAACTGGCCGGAAGAACTCAAACGCATCGCGCCGAGGAGCGAAGGATGAAGCCCGGAACCACCATTTCTCACTACCGCGTCGTGGGCCAGCTAGGCCGCGGCGGCATGGGCATCGTCTACAAGGCGGAGGACACGAAGCTCGACCGCACGGTAGCGCTCAAGCTGCTGCCCCCGCATGCACTGATTTCGGAAGATGATCGGGCGCGGTTTTATCGCGAGGCCCGGGCGGCCGCGGCGCTCAATCATCCGAATATTGCGCATGTGTATGAGATCGACGAATCCTTCGTCGTCCCCGCGAAGGCGGGGACCTCGCCGGGCACAGCAGAGCCTCCGCCGGACCCAGAACACCGCCCCTTCATCGCGATGGAGTACATCGACGGCGAGTCGCTGGCCTAACGCATCGAGAATGGACCGCTACCACTTGCCGATGTTATCACGATCGCCTCAGCCCTGGCCGACGGCCTGAAGGCCGCGCACGACAAGGAGATCGTGCACCGGGACATGAAGGCCGGCAACGTAATGCTGACGTCAGCTGGCATCCCAAAGATTCTGGACTTCGGTCTCGCCAAAACCACCGCTTCGACCAAGCTGACTCAGATGGGCAGTACGCTCGGAACGGTGGCCTACATGAGTCCGGAGCAGGCGAAGGGGGAGGAGGTCGATCGACGCAGCGACATCTGGTCACTGGGAGCCATCATCTACGAGATGGTGACGGGCCGCATGCCGTTTGCCGGCGACTATGAGCAGGCCGTCGTGTACGGTATCCTGAATCAGGACCCCGAACCCCTGACGTCCCTGCGTACGGGCGTCCCGATGGAGTTGGAGCGTATCGTCAACAAGTGTCTTTCGAAAGAGCGAAAGCTCCGATATCAGCATGTGGATGATCTCGCCTCCGACCTGCTGGCGATGGAGACGCCTGCGGCTTCTCGAATCTCGGTCGCCCCACGGTCGTCAGTGACGGCGGGGCCATCTGGGCCATCTGTTGTGGCGACGACTACGAAGCCGTCTCACCTTCACTCCGTGGCTGCGGGAGTACTCCTGCTGCTCTCCGGCGTGGCCATCGGATGGCTGGTGTTTCGGATGACCAGCCCGCGGTCGGCCGTCACCCCTCTCCATGTGACCATTGCCGCGAGCGACGAAGCCGGGTGGCTGAACTATGAGCCCGGATCCCGGCAGATGTCTCTGTCACAAGACGGCACCCGGCTTGTGTACATTGGTTCTCTGGACTCGGGCCTGGAAACGCTCTATATGGTCGACCTCACGTCGTCCGATCCGCCGCGACAGCTCGACCACGTCGAACTGGGTTCAGTATCAGATCCCGCCCTGTCGCCGGATGGCGAGTCGGTCGCGTTCGGTTCCTTCGACGGAATCAAGCTGGTCTCGATCAGGGGTGGAAGCCCGAAGACCCTCGGAGATGCTGTCGCTACTCCACCGGGTGTTTCCTGGACGCACGCTGACTACGTGGTCTATTCGCCGAGCGTATCTGACGGACTGTACAGGGTGTCGATCCTGGGGGGTGAGCCGGTCGCACTCACTACACCGGATTCGTCCCTCGGCGAAACCGGACACGTCCGGGGTGTCATGTTACCGGATGGGAAGACCGTTGCCTGCGTGATCCTGGGCGAGAGTCAGCAGCTAGCACTCATCGACACGGAAACGGGGGACAGGTACACCGTGTCCACGGAAGGAATGTATCCGCAATTTGTGGAACCCGACGTGCTCCTGTACGCGGAGGGGAATTCGCTCTTCGCTGTCAAGGTTGATCTTTCGAATTACACGCTGGGCAGACCACGCCTGATTCTCGACGACGTTGCCGGTCGGGAATCCTGGGGCACGTCCCAGTACACCGTGTCGGGCACAGGATCTATTGTCTACCTGTCGGGCGGGAAAACGCTCGATCGCCGCTTGATACGCGTCGACCTGGAAGGCAACCTCGAATACCTCTCGGATCGAGGACTGGGTATCGATTATTTCACTCCGTCTCCTGCGGGGACTCACGTCGCTCTCGTGCTGTCGGATTCCCGTGGATCGACGGAACTCGGATTGCTCGACGTCGCCACGCGAGACGTGCAGATGCTGGCGCTCGGAGAGGGGAATCAGAACAGTCCGGTATGGTCTTCAGACGGCAAGGTCCTCTATTTTTCGTCCGATCGCTCGGGTCGCGTCGATATCTATATGATCAGGCCGGGCGAGGGGTCCGGACCGGATCTCCTGCTCGCATCCGAGTTCGATGACATAGCGGTGAGCGCGTCCAACGACGGGAAACTGCTGACATTCCTGAGGGACACGCGAACCTCCGACGGCCTGGACTTCTGGATCCTGCCGCTTGATGACTCGAGACCCGCATATCCGTTTGTGCAGGGCCCTTCCGAATATCTGTGGGCGACCCTGTCTCCTGACGGCCGCGTCGTTGCGTACACATCAGACGAGTCCGGACGCATGGAGGTGTATGCGGTGCCGTTCAGCGGTGGTCGAAACCGGGTGAAAGTGTCCCGCACGGGGGAGACGGGCGGCAAGATTGTCTGGTCCTCGGACGGCCGCTACCTGTACTTCGTCTCCGACGGCCGACTCATGCGTTCGACGCTATTGGACGGAGATTTGAGATTTTCGAATCCCGAATCCGTCATGGAGGTCGAC
>JABDQB010000214.1 GCA_013042495.1 Gemmatimonadota bacterium | reverse complement strand
GATACAAGGTCCTTCCCTATTGTCCCCGGTGTGGGACGGGGCTCTCCAGTCACGAGGTGGCGCAGGGATACCGCGTCGTCTCCGAGCCCTCGGTGTACGCGAAGTTCCGGCTCGTTGACGACCCCGGCGATGCGTCGATCCTGAGCTGGACGACAACTCCTTGGACTCTCCCGGGCAACGTCGCCCTGGCCGTCGGGCAGGGAATCGACTACCTCCGGGTCCGGATTCGGGAGCCTCAAGGCGAAAAAGGGAAGTTCCCGAAGGGCGCCAGGCCGGGTGAGGAGTTGATCGTGGCATCGGCTCTGGCCCCGGATGTTCTGCGCCATCCGTATGACATCGTTGACGTGATTCCGGGTGCCGACCTGGTCGGGCGTCGATACGAGCCACTGTTTCCGGGGGCCGTGGATGCCCAGGACAACGCCGCTGCGTGGACGGTGCTGGAGGCAGACTTCGTGACGACCGAGGACGGCACGGGAGTCGTTCATACCGCCGTGATGTACGGCGAAGACGATTTCGCACTGGGCGTCCGCGAAGACCTTCCCATGGAGCATACCGTGAACCCGGACGGCCGCTTCGTCGATCGGGTACCGGGCGGGTTGGCCGGCCGGTTCGTCAAGGATGAGGAGACTGATCAGGCCATCATCGACGGCCTGGCCGAGGCGGACCTGCTCTACCGCCGTCAGATGTACGAGCACACCTACCCGCACTGCTGGCGCTGTGACAGCGCGCTCCTGTACATGGCCCGCGACTCGTGGTACATCCGCACGACGGCCGTTCGGGACCGTCTCCTGGAGCACAATGCGTCGGTCGACTGGCACCCGCCCGAGATCGGCTCCGGCCGAATGGGGGAATGGCTCTCCGGCAATGTAGACTGGGCGGTCTCACGCGATCGGTACTGGGGCACCCCATTGCCGATCTGGGTATGTGACGCTGACCCCACGCACATTCAGGTCGTCGGATCGCTGGGCGAGTTGGCCAGCCGGGCGCCTGAGATCCCCGCCGACTTCGATCCGCACCGGCCGGAGATCGACGAGCTGTCGTGGCCCTGCGAGGAACCCGGGTGCGGCGGCGCCGTCCAGCGCGTACCGCAGGTGATGGACGCCTGGTTCGACTCCGGCTCGATGCCTTTCGCCCAGTGGCACTACCCGTTCGAGAACGCGGAAGAGTTCGAGACTCACTTCCCGGCTCACTTCATCGCAGAGGGTGTGGACCAGACCCGGGGTTGGTTCTACTCGCTTTTGGCGATCTCTACGCTCGTGTTCGACAGCCCTTCGTACCGGAGCGTCATCGTCAACGACCTGATCCTCGACGAGGACGGCCAGAAGATGTCCAAGTCGAAGGGCAACGTCGTCGACCCCTGGGAGACGGTGTCCGAGTACGGGGCGGACGCCACACGCTTCTACCTGCTCTCCTCGAGCAATCCGTGGCTTCCCAAGAAATGGGATGGGGAGGCCCTCAGGGAGACGAACCGCAAGCTGTTTGACACCCTTCGCAGCACCTATCGGTTCTTCGCGATGTACGCCGAGCTGGAGGGTTGGGACCACGAGACCTGCGGTGCCTCGGCCGAAGAGTCGCGGGCGGAGATCGACCGCTGGCTCCTCAGCCGCGCCGATGATCTCGTGTCCTCCATGAGGGCCGACTTCGAAGCCTACGATCTCACGCGGGCGTCGCGACGCGTCGCGACGTTCGTTCTCGACGATCTGTCGAATTGGTACGTACGCCAGAGCCGGGACCGGTTCTGGGCCACGGGTGGCGATGATCCGGCGAACAACGGAACGCAGGGCACGGCTGATGCATTTGCCACTCTTCATTCGGCCCTGGCGACCACCGCATTGGTTCTCGCCCCGATCGCGCCGTTCCTGTCCGATTGGCTGCACCGGCATCTGACTGGTCGATCCGCACACCTCGTCGATTTTCCGGAGCCGCTCGGTGCGTGGGACGAAGACCTGGAACGCCGTATGGATGATGTCCGCCGCCTTTGCACTCTGGGCCGCGCGGCGCGCGAGGAAGCGGGCATTCGTGTGCGGCAGCCACTTGCCCGGCTCCAGGCCGTGATTCCGGGCGGCCGTCGACCGGGTCCGGAACTGGAGGCCGTGCTTCGTCAGGAACTGAACGTGAAGGAAGTTGTATTCCCGTCGGGAAGCGACGATATTGTAAGGCTATCTGCGAAGCCGGACTTCGCTAGACTGGGACCACGATTTGGTTCGAGGACGCCGCGTGTGGCTAAGGTCATCGAAGGCCTGGAGCCCGAGCTGGTGCGCCGACTGAGCGAGGGAGAGCCGGTTTCGGTGACGTTGGACGGTGAGGTTCTCGAGGTGCGGCCGGGCGATGCCCGGATCCTCGAAGAGGCTTCTGGAGACCTGACGGTCCAGGCGCATGAGGGATTCCTCGTCGGTCTGGATACGGCGGTCACTGCGGAGCTGGAGTCGGAGGGCCTGGCGCGAGAGGTGATCAGCAGGGTGCAGCGCCTGCGACGGGAGTCCGGACTGAAGGTTAGCGATCGCATCCAGCTGGGACTGGTGTCGAAGTCGGGCCGTCTGGCCGGTGCCGTGAAAACGCAGAGCGACTACATCGCGCGAGAGACGCTGGCCGTTTCGGTGACGACGGATGCCGGGCGGGCCGCGGAATTGGAACACGCGGAGGTCGTGGACATTGAAGGAGAGAGCATCGCCCTCGGCTTGAGCCGCGCGGACGGCTCGGCCAACGAGGAATAGCGGGCAATTGGGTCGACACTTTGAGGCTAGATCGGGGCAATAGTATGAACAAGAAGGATCTGAAACACATCGAGAAGCGACTCCTGCAGCTCAGGGAGAGAGCGCTGAAGGACCTCGGCCACTATGACGAGTCCTTCTCGAACGGCAAGCGGGCATCCGACGCAGATCTCTCGGCGTACAGCTTCCACATGGCGGATCAGGGGACCGATGCCATGGAGAGAGAGAAGGCCTTCCTGTTCGCCAGCAAGGAGGGGCGGTACCTGTACCACCTCGACGAGGCCCTGAGGCGCCTGTATCGGACACCGAAGCAGTTCGGGGTGTGCGAGGACTGCGGCGACAAGATCTCGTTCGAGCGCATGGATGCGCTGCCGCACACGACCCTGTGCATCCGGTGCAAGGAGAAGGAAGAAACGGGTGTCTCTCGCTGAGTCCGATGTTCTGGCCGAGCCGAGAGCGACATCGTCGAGGGTGAACAAGAAGGTCCTGATAGCCGCTGTCGTGGGAACGGTGGTCGTACTCGACTTCGTGACCAAGATGTGGGCGATGAACAACCTCACCTTCGGCTATCCGGTTCCGGTGGTCGGAGACTTCTTCCGGTTCACGTACACGCACAATCCGGGGGCGGCGTTCGGCATCAATATCGGCGAGCACTCGCGTCTGTTCTTCCTTTCGCTCTCCCTCGCGGCCCTGGTGGTCCTCGGTTTCATCTATCGATCGACGCCAGCCCGAGATCGGTTGCGGCTACTCGCGGTGGCCCTGGTAAGCGCAGGAGCGATCGGCAACATCATCGATCGGTTTCGGTTCGAGGCCGGGGTCGTGGATTTTCTGGACGTGGGCATCGGGGTCCACCGCTGGCCGATCTTCAACGTAGCCGACATGGCTGTGAGCATCGGGGCGGTCCTTCTGCTGATCTCATTCTATTTCGAGGAGAAGGACGGTGACGAACCGGAGCCGGCAGCCGGCTGAAGTTCACCTCTTTCGTGTCGATGAGGACCGGGACGATCGGCTGGATGCCTATCTAGCCGATCGTTTGCATCTGAGTCGCAGCCGGGTCGCCGAGCTCGTGAGCAATGGCCTGGTCTTCGTCAACGGCTCTTTGACCAGGAAGAGCCATCGGCTCCGAGCGGGAGACGAGGTGGAGGTCACGGTCCCGGCGCCGACCCCCACCGCCGTGGATCCCGAGGCGATCCCGATCGAGATCGTCTACCAGGACGAACACCTGGCCGTAGTCGACAAGCAAGCCGGACTGGTCGTGCATCCCGCCGTGGGGCACCGAAGTGGCACGCTGGTCAACGCCCTGCTTCATCGGCTGGGCAGCCTGGCGTCGATCGGCGAGCCCGATCGACCGGGCATCGTGCACCGTCTGGACAAGGACACCAGCGGCCTCATGGTGGTCGCCCGCACGGATGAGGCACACGGAGGATTGACGGGAGCGATCGCGCGGCGCGAAGTCCGTCGGGGTTACCTGGCCGCCGCGTGGGGGCACGTGCAGGAAGACGAGTTCGCTGTCGATCGGCCGATCGCTCGCGATCCGAGACAGCGGCAGCGCATGGCGATCGTCGAGTCGGGCCGGCCGTCTTTGACTCACTTTCGGCGCCTCGAACGGTGGCGTTCCGCCGACCTCCTCGCGATTCGACTGCACACGGGACGAACGCATCAGATCCGGGTTCACCTTCGGTCCCTGGGGCATCCCGTCGTGGGCGACCCGGTCTACGGACATCGTTGGGAGAAGGGGCTGATCGGGGCGGGCGGGCGTTGGGCCGACGAGTTTGATCGGCGTGCCGGACGCCTCTTTCTACATGCCGCCCGGCTGGCGTTTCTCCATCCCGTGAGCGGCAAGGAAATGAACTTCACTTCACCGCTACCCGAGCCGCTGGCCGCTGCGGTGGAGTGGGCTCGGAGCACGGGAGGCGCGTCTTGAGGCCTGAATTGAGGCGAGCCTTCCTACCAGTAGCGGTTCTCGCCGCCGTGGTCGCCTCGGCGATTGGCGCCGACGGCCAGGTGGTTCCCGGCGCCCCGGCCCAAGTCCATGTGCTCGGCGATTCCGAGCTCGGCGACCTCGGAGCGCTCCTGGTTTCTGACCCGGCCGTGTGGAAAGCGTTGCCGGGGATAGGAACTCTGCCCGAGCTGGGGATCGACTCGCTGGAACTGTGGCTCACTTCCGACCTCGGAAGCGGGGTCCCGGAGGGCCTGCGCCACCCCGAGCCCTGGGTCGCCGGGACGGCGGACCCCTCGGGCGCCCGGATCGCCCTGCGGACGGGACCCGGCCTCAGCGGCCCGGGAGGGCTGAGGTCCGTGCTTCGTCACGAGATCGCGCACATCGGGCTTGGAGCAGCGACCGGGGGCAATTACCCTCGCTGGTTGACGGAGGGATACGCCCAATACGCCTCCGGAGAGTGGAGTTTGGAGGACGCCTGGCATCTGCAGTCTGTGTTCCTCCGCCGCGGGGCAACGACCCTGGCGGAAATCGATCTACGGTTCCGTCGGCACTCGACCGAGGCTCGGATGGGTTATCTGCTTTCGTACACGGCCGTGCACGAACTGGCACAGCTTGGCGGAGAGCGGGGCCTGTCAGCCGTATTCCGACGGCTGCGGGAGGGAGCCGCGTTCGAGGACGCCCTCCGTCTGACGTACGGAATATCGGCCGCCGATTTCGAGGTGCGCTGGAAGCGCTCGCTCGTGGATCGATACGGCTGGTTGTACCTGTTGTCTCGGGCCGGTGTCTTCTGGCTGGCGGTGACCGGACTGGTGCTCTTCGTGGCGCTTCGAAGGGCGAATCGCGATCGTACCCGACTCGAGGAATTGCGAGCAGAGGACCTGAAGCTGGCCGAAGAGCCGGCGGACACGGATCCCGGCCATCCGTCGGGCGCCATGGGGTCGATACCCGGAGTGATTCGAAGCGGCCGGCACAGTCCAGAGGCGGACGGGACTGCAGATTGACTTGAAATCTGTTTGGAGATATCCTTCCGCGATGGACGCGAACCGCGGAGGCGAGGCCAGCGACGGCGCGCATCGTCCACGGCTGTTCGGCTTGCTGGAGAGGAAGAACGTTGCTCTCCTGGCGGTCGGGGCCGTGGTCGTTTTGTTTGGATACGTGCTTCTCGAC
>JABDQB010000210.1 GCA_013042495.1 Gemmatimonadota bacterium | reverse complement strand
GATACAGGGTCAGGCGGCCGAAGGCGCAGACCTCCATCCCGTCGTCGGGGTCGGTGGGCAGCCCGCGAGCGTCAGAACGGAACATGACACAGTCGACCTGAGCATCACTGTCGCGGAGGGTGAAGTAGCAGTGGCCCGAGCCGTGACGCCTCCAACGTCCAATCTCTCCCCTGACCCACAGGGGTTCGAACGACGACTCGAGAACCTGCCGGACGGCCTCGTTTACCTCCGAAACCGGCACGGCCGTGGCCGCTGTGCGGCCCGGCGCTACCCGTCCGACGTCCTCGATGGCGGGATACCTCAGGCGAGTCCCGACAGCCGCCTCGCGGCGACCACGGTGTTCTTGAGCAGCATGGCGATCGTCATCGGTCCAACTCCCCCCGGAACCGGCGTGATCCAGGATGCCTTCTCCGCGATCTCGTCGTACGCGACGTCTCCAACGAGGCGGTAGCCACGCTCGCGGGTATCGTCGTCCACGCGATTCACGCCGACGTCGATCACCACCGTGCCGTCGGACACCATGTCGCCCGTGACAGCGTTCGGCCAACCGACCGCTACGATCAGGAGGTCGGCGGACCGGGTGATCGCCCCGAGATCCTGGGATCGACTGTGGGCCATGGTCACCGTGGCATTGGCCCAGGGCGCCTTCTGTGAGAGAATCGCGGCCATGGGGCGGCCCACGATATTGGATCGTCCAACGATCACGGCGTGCTTCCCCGCGGGATCGTACCCAATGTGCTTCAGCATCTCCTGGACGCCGGCGGGAGTGCACGGGCGGAAGGCATTCGGGTCGCCGCTAGCCAGGCGCCCCACGTTCACGGGATGAAAGCCGTCGGCGTCCTTCTCGGGCCGAATGCGCTCCATGACCGTCTTCTCGTCCACGTGCTCGGGCAGCGGCAACTGGACGAGAATTCCGTGGATCGTGGGATCTGCGTTCCACGCGTCGAGGATTGCGAGAATCTCCTCCTGCGACGTCTCGGCGGCGAGGCGTTGATCGACGGCCCGGATGCCGACCTCCGCACATTTCTTCTCCTTCATCCCGACGTACACCTGCGACGCCGGGTTTTCGCCCACCAGCATGACAGCGAGGCATGGCTCGACGCCAGCGGCCTTCAGCTCCTCCACCTCCTTCGCGACCTCGTCCCGCACGGCCTGCGAAATCACCTTGCCATCTATGATCTGAGCGGCCATCGAACCTCCTCGAATCTACTCCGAGCGATCGGTTGAATTCGACCGATCATCGGGCAAAATTGACAGCCCGGGTCTCACGGACCACCACGACTTTGATCTGCCCCGGGTACTGAAGTTCTTCCTCAATCCGGCTCGCGGTCTTCTCGCTGAGCGCGGCCATTTCTTCGTCCGTGACCTTCTCCGGCATGACCATGATCCGGATCTCCCGGCCGGCCTGGATCGCGTACACCTTCGAGACGCCGGTGTACGAGCGCGCGATCTCTTCGAGCTTCTCCAGTCTCTTCACGTAGTGCTCGAACGACTCGCGCCGCGCTCCGGGTCGGGCACCCGATATGGCGTCCGCTGCCGTCACCAGGAAGGTCTCGGGATATCGCGCGGGCTCCTCTCCATGGTGCGCCTTGATGGCATTCAACACATGATCTGACTCGCCGGCCCGTTTGCACAGCTCGTACCCAATTTCGACGTGGCTGCCTTCCTGCATATGCGTCAGACCCTTACCGATGTCGTGCAACAACGCCATGCGCTTGCACATGTCGACGTCCACGCCGAGTTCGGCGGCCATGTTGGCCGCTAGAAGCGCGACCTCGCGTGCGTGCATCAGCTGGTTCTGACCGTAGCTGGTCCGGAACTTCAGATTCCCCAGTACGTCGACCAGCGAGTCCGGCAGGTCATGAATGCCGAGGTCGTAGAGCACTTCCTCGGCAGCCTCGAGCATCTCGCCCTTCACGTCCCCCCCAGCCTTCTCAACAACCTCCTCGATACGGCCCGGGTGAATCCGGCCGTCCACGACGAGGCGCTCCATCGCGATGCGCGCCACTTCCCTTCGAATGGGATCGAAGCTGGAGAGGATGACCGCCTCCGGCGTATCGTCAACCACGACATCCACGCCGGTCGCCGCTTCGAAAGACCTGATATTCCGGCCTTCCCGGCCTATGATTCGCCCCTTCATGTCGTCGCTCGGGAGGGGGACGACGGACACGGTAATCTCGGAAGAGTGGTCCACCGCCAGCCGCTGTACCGACATCGCGATGATCTTCCGCGCCTCGCGCTCCGCCTCTCGCCGGGCGCGCTCTCGGATGTCGCGGACCGTTCGAGAGGCCTCTGCTTTGGCCTCGTCCTCGATTCGCGATATCAACTCGTCACGGGCTTCCTTCGCCGTCAGCCCGGCGATCTTCTCGAGCCTGCCGGTCAGTTGAGCGCGCTCGCCCTTCAGCTGCTCCTGGCCCGCTTTAAGCTCTTCTCGTCGTTGGCCGGCTTCCTCCTCGCGCTGCGCGACACGCTCCTGGCGCTGGTCGAGCACGTCCAGCTTTCGCTCGAGGCCCTCTTCCTTCTCGCCAAGGCGCTTCTCGGTCTTGTCGAGTTCGGCGCGACGTTGTTCGGCTTCCTCCAGCAGCTCCTGCTTCAGCCGATAGCCTTCTTCTCTTCCCTCGAGTTCGGCGGCCCGCCGGAGGTTGTCCGCCTCCGTACGCGCGGCATCCAGGATTCCGGTCGCCTCGTCTTCCGCGGTGCGCTTGGATGCCCGGAGCCTCCGGACCTCGAGCGCCCGTCCGCCGAAGACGCCAACGATCAGGGCGGCAGCCGCGGCGAGAATGGTGATCAGGTTCTCCATCGCTGACTCCATCTATCTTCAAGGAAGGGTCCGACGCCCCCAGCTACCCGACGCCAGGAGTGCTCGTCCCATACGCATGCCACGTTGACCGACCGCAACGACAAAGGCCGGCGGCCTCCCCGAGGCCCCGCCGGCCCGATGCACGGTCTTTCGGGCGGCAACCACGCCGCGCGAGCCGTGCGATCTATACGTCCACCTGACCGTTAGCGATAGCCAGCGTCCGCCTCGTTGCTGCCTCCAAGTTGTCCGGTCAAACGTCCCTTGGCAACCCGCTGTCGTCCCCTTCGACGACCGATCCAACCCGCTCTCTCAGGGCAGTCACGCGCTCCAGAACTCCGTCCGCCCGGTCGCCCAACTCCTTGCGAGTGCGGAACAGCTCGTCGGTAATCTGCAGGGCCGCGAGGACGGCCGCCCGGTGTGGTTCCGCCACCTGCCCGCGAACGTGAGCCTGCTGCACCGCATCGTCGACGTACCGGGCGCACTCCAGGGTATACTCCTGGGGCGCGTCCGTGCGGATCGCGTACTCCTCGCCGAAGATCGTGACCCGGACCGTGGCCTTCTCAGTTCCGTCGCTCATCGCCGTGCTCCTCAGCCCGCGGACTCGTCTTCCATCACGATCAGTCGCCCCCGAATCCGCTTCGCCCGGGTGCGCGCTTCCCTGAGCACTTCCTTGAGACGGAAGTTCTCCTCGGTGAGCTCCTGCAGACGGCTCTCAAGAGACGCCGGATCCGAGACGTCGACTCCCGAACGCTCGAGCAGTCCGGTCAGTCGTGCGTGCTCACCCTCCGCGAGCGAAGCACGGCCCCGGTACTCTTCCAACTCGCGTACGAGCCGATCGACCCCCTCTTCGAGGACGCCGAGTTCCCGCTCGATCGAAGCGGGATCACGAGGAGCGGATTCTGGCATTGAATCGTTCCTCCAGATTGTGGGTAATCGAGCCCATTCCCTCCTCCACCTCCGAATCCCGGAGTGTCCTGTCCGGCGCCCGGAAGACGAGGCGCCAGGCCAGGCTGCGCTGTCCCGCACCTACCTTGTCGCCCTCGTAGACGTCGAACGGCGCCAACGACTCCAGGGTGTCCGGGCCTGCAGACCGAATGGCGTCCGCCACGCTCGTGGCAGGCACCGAACGATCCAGTACGAGCGCCAGGTCCCGGGTCACCGCAGGAAACGTCGGGAGATCCCGATACGAACGGTGATCCTCGAGCTGCACGGCTTCAAGCCTGAATTCCGCCGCGTAGACCGGCGCAGCCCAAACCGGTGCGTCCACGGCATCGTCGCGGACTCGACCCGCGACGCCAACGGGACGCCCGTTCCGCAAGATGCAGAATGACTCCTCTCCCAGCCACCGGCCGAACCCGAACGGGAGGTCATCGCCGTCGGCATCAGGCCTGCCCGGAGCGATCTCTCCCAGGCCCAGCCCGGACCCCAGGTCTTCCAACCACCCCTTCAGGTCCCAATCGTCGAGGTCGTACTCCGCACCACTCCAGTGCGGCGGTTGACGAAGACCGGTAATGCCGAAAGCCACCCGGATATCTTCAATGACCGAAACGTCTTCTCCGGCTGTGCTCTCGCCCGCCCCGACAGATGACTGGAACACGCTTCCGATCTCATAGAGCCGGACGTCGCGGTGACCTCTGGACCAGTTGTGCTCCACGCGACCCAGCAGGATCGGCACAAGGTCCGTGCGCAGGAAGGACTCGGCCTCTGAGAGCGGCTTCAAGAGACGAGCCGGCCGGCCCGACGTCTGGCCCTCAGGCGCGAAACTGGAACTCCGGGCCTCCAAGGCTCCCAGCGAGGTCAGCGCCCGCCGAGCTCGATCGGCGCGCTGCCAGACCGGACTGTCGGGGACCGTGCTCGGCCTGAGTGACCGTGCCTCATGCGGAAACGACTCATAGCCGTACCGCCGAGCGACTTCTTCCAGCAGATCGACCTCGGCACGCACGTCCGTTCGCCAGCCTGGAACGGTCACGTCCAGGGCCCCGTCGTCGCCGGAGGCCGTGCCCTCGGAAACGCCGAAGCCGAGGGGCTTCAACAGCTCGGCTATCTGCTCTCCCGAAAGATCCAGGCCGAGGACCGCCTTAACCCTCGAAGGTCGAAGACTAACGCGAGTCGGAAGCGGCGGTGTCCGACCGACGCGGAGGGCCACGTCATCGGGTGAGCCGCCTGCCGTTGCCACAATCAACTCGACGGCTCGCCGAATCGCACCTTCCATTCCCGCCTCGTCGATCCCCCGCTCGAAGCGGTAGGACGCGTCCGTCGCCAGCCCTGTGGCGCGAGCCGTGTGTCGGGTGTGCCGCGGGTCGAAAGCGGCACACTCGATGAGCAGGTCCGTCGTGCCGTCGGACACCTCCGAGTCAGCGCCACCCATGACCCCGGCCAGAGCCACCGGGCGCTCCGCGTCCGCGATCACGCTGACCTCCCGGCCGAGCTCGTGCTCGGCGCCGTCCAGCGTCGTGTGCGGTTCGTTCCGCGCGGCGCGCACGCGGATCTCCGGGCCGGCGAGCCGGGCCAGGTCAAACGCATGCAGCGGCTGATTCAACTCGAGAAGCACGTAGTTGGTAGAATCGACGACGTTGTTGATCGGCCGGGCTCCAGCGGCACGAAGCCTAGCCTGAAGCCATTCGGGCGACGGCCCTACCGTCACGCCGCGCACGATCGCCGCAAGATAGCGGAAGCACCGGTCGCCTTCCTCGATCGTCACCCGCACGCCTCCCGCGGAAGCGGACTCCTCACCGGATTCCCAGCGCGGCGACCAGTCAGGTCCTCCAAACGGAGGCAGAACGACATCGGCGACGCCGCCCGGCGCGAGTTCCCGCGCCACCCCCGCGTGGCATGCCAGGTCGATTCGGTTGGGCGTGAGGTCGACTTCAAGCCTCGCATCCGGCAGTCCGAGGGCCGCTACGAGCGCCTGGCCCGGCTCGTGGTCATCGGCCAGGCGCATGATGCCGGCGGTATCTCGACCGAGACCGAGCTCCTTCTCGGAGCACAACATACCGTTACTCTCATGCCCCCGGATCTTCCGGCGCTCGATCTTGAAACCACCGGGCAGCGTGCCCCCCGCCGGGATAAACGGGTACAGCGCGTTCTCCACTACGTTGGGGGCTCCGCACACCACATCCAGAAGGTCGCCCATCCCCGAGTCCACCCGGCAAAGTGACAGCCGATCCGCGTTCGGGTGTTTGCCGACTTCGACGACCCGAGCCACGACGACGTCGCCCAACTCCTCGCCCACGGGCACCGTTCGGTCCACCGGGACAGCGCGGGCGCTGAGAGCCGCGGCCAGGTCGTCGGCCGAGCCGTCGATCGAAGGCGCGAGAGCACGAAGCCAGTTGACGCTGATGTCCATCAGGCGAACTGCTCGAGCAAGCCGACGTCGGCCTCGTACAGGAGGCGTATGTCGGGGATTCGGTACCGGAGCATGGCGATCCGCGCCGGTCCCATTCCGAATGCGTAGCCGGTATACCGCTCCGAGTCGTAACCCACCGCCTCGAAGACCGCAGGATTCACCATTCCGCTTCCCATGATCTCGATCCAACCGGTCCGCTTGCACGCCGCACACCCCGAACCCTCGCAGATGATGCAGCTAACGTCCACCTCGGCCGAAGGTTCAGTGAACGGGAAATACGAAGGCCGAAAACGGGTTCGTGTGGACGGCCCGAAGAACCGGTGGACGAAGTAGTCGATCGCCGCCCGGAATTCGATGAAATCGATGCCTTCGTCCACGGCCAGGCCCTCGACCTGTTCGAAGGCCGGCGCGTGCGAAGCATCGTACGGATCACGACGGAATACCATCCCGGGCGCGAGAATCCTCACGGGCGGCTCGTGCTCCATCATCACACGCGCCTGTACGGGCGACGTATGGGTCCTGAGAAGCAGGCCGTCGTCCAGGTAGAACGTATCGTGCATGTCCGCAGCGGGATGGTCGAGCGGAATGTTGAGGGCCGTGAAGTTATGCCAGTCCGTTTCGACTTCGGGTCCGGCCGCTCGAGTGAACCCGAGCTCGCCGAAGATCTCGCAGATTTCGTCGATCACCAGGGTGACCGGGTGCACGCCGCCCCGCCATTGTCGGCGACCTGGCAAAGTCAGATCGGAACCCGCGGTCTGCGCTGGCTTCGAAAGCGCGGCCAGCTCGTCCACTCGCCGCTCGAGGGCCGTCTCCAAGGTTTGCTTGACCTGGTTTGCCTTTTTACCCGCTTGCGGCCGCTTCTCGGCGGGAACGTCCCTCAGCCCGGACAATGCGCGGGAAAGAAGCCCGTTGCGCCCGAGGAAGCGGATCCGGACCTCTTCCAGGGACTCGCTGTCGGCAGCTCCCTGAATCGCCTCGAGAGCCTCGATACGAATGGACTCGAGGGTCTCTCGGAGATCGCCCTGCTCGTCCCTCAAGCTCAATGCGTGTGCTCTTTCGCGAGTCTTGCCAGCTCGGCGAACGCATCCGGCTCACGAATCGCGAGGTCGGCCAGCGCCTTCCGATCAAGATCGACCCCGGCGTTCTTGAGCCCCGAGATGAACCGCGAATACGACAGGTCGTGCTCGCGGCTCGCGGCGTTGATCCTGGCGATCCACAGCCGGCGGAAATCCCGCTTGCGACGGCGCCGGTCACGGTACGAGTAGGCCCAGCCGCGCTCGACCGCGTTCTTCGCCGTGCGATACAGCTTCGACCGCGCGCCGAACTGGCCGCGCGCTTGTTTGAGTACCTTCTTCTTGCGCTTATTCCGAGCGACGCTCGAGGTCACACGCGCCATATCGATATCCTCTGCTTTCTATTCCAATGCTTCATGGCCACACCCGAATCATCCGTCCGTGCGCCGTTCCGACTCTCGGGACTCAGCCTCCGAGAAGCCGGCGCACCCGGCTCTCGTCCGCCTTCGAGACGAGCGTCTTCTTGCGGAGATTACGTTTCCGCTTCGGACTCTTCTTCGTCAGGATGTGACTGTGAAACGCCTTGTTACGACGAAACTTCCCGCTTCCAGTCTTCCGAAACCGCTTGGCGGCAGACCGGTTGGTCTTCTGTTTCGGCATCTGCTCTACCCTTTCTGACTATCCTTGGGACCGATGAGCATGGTCATCGTCCGGCCCTCTTTGCGTATGTCCGACTCGACAGTGCCGAGTTCCACGAGCTCTCCCTTGACCCGCTCCAGGACTCGAACGCCCAACTCGGGGTGGGTCATCTCCCGACCCCGGAAACGGAGCGTGAACTTGACCTTGTCCCCATCCTCGAGGAAACGCCTCGCATGCCGGAGCTTGAAGCCGAAATCGTGATCTTCGATCTTCGGCCGCATCTTGATTTCCTTCACGTGAATGATGTGCTGCTTCTTCTTCGCCTCTCGCGCCTTTCGGGCCTGTTCGTACTTGAACTTCCCGTAGTCCATGATCTTGCAGACGGGAGGACGCGAGTTGGGCGCGACCTCGACCAGGTCGAGGCCCTTGTCCACGGCCATCGATCGGGCCTCGTCGGTGGCGATGATCCCTAGTTGCTCGCCTTCCTCGTCGATAAGGCGGATCGGACTGATGCGAATTCTGTCGTTTACTCGCAGCTCGTCTTGGCTCACTTCACCTCTTCCAGGGCCGTGGTGCATCCGTCACCGATCCGCCGGGCCCGAGGCGGAACGACGACCACGAAAAATGCCCGTTCGGTATGAGACCGACCGGGCACGCACGATACAGCGCCGATCCTGCGAGGATCGCGCCATCGTGGGAGACCCGGCAGCTGTGACCGAGCCCTCGGGGCTGCGGCACGCCGAAAGGTGGGAGCCAAGGCTCCACTTTCCGTGTTTTCAGGCGGGGCAAGGTAGGGTTGGAGCCCGGAAGTGTCAACGCGAGAGGGTGATTGCCCGCCAGGCTCGCCACTGACCGCGGGCGGCGCAGCCGGCTCGCAAGACACCCGATGAGTCCAGCCGGCCGGTCCCGTTTACCGCCATGTAACTTTTCTGGCCCGGCCGGCAAATAGAACATGAAGCCCGGTGAGAACAGGCGCCGTAGTTGGCGGTTCAGCTGGCTTCGCTCACGCTTGAATCTGATCCGGGGGCCGGTGCGGGGCGCAGCGAGCTTACGGGCTCGAACCGGTCTCCGGTCAGGTTTCCCGCCCGGGCAATCTTCCCTGTCGACTCAATCCGGCCCCGGTCTTCAACCGTTCGGGCGACGCTACGCACCCTGGGTCCATGCCTCGCGCGCCGCCTCCAGCCTCTCGGGAGTGCCCACATCCATCCAGCGATCCCCGGTGATATCGTGCGGCAGGATACGGGCGCCCGCCGCCGCGAGACGGAGGTACGGGCGCATGATGGAAAAGGCGCCATCTTCCGTCAATCGCGAGAGAATCTCGGGCGACAGCGCTTGAATCCCGGTAAAGCCGGCGCGCCATTCGCCCACACGCGGCGTCCTCACCCAGTCTTCGATACCGGTGCGCATATCGATCCGTCCGCACAACCCGGAGTCGTCGAACACGAGCTGACGACTGGCGCGTCGCCGGTTGACAGCGAGTGTGGCGAGCGCACCCGAGGCCTCGTTCTCGTGAGCCAACCGTCGGAGGTCGATCGAGGACAGTACGTCCACATTGTGCAGGAGGATCGTTCGATCCCCCCGAAACAGATGCCTGGCCTGCTTCAGACCGCCACCCGTCTCGAGCGGTCCCTCCGGCTCCAGCGATCGGAAGATCTCCGTCCCGGGCCACACGCCAGCCGCGAGCGCGTCCTCGATCTGGCCGGCGTGGTGGTGCATGTTGACGACGATGCGGTCGCAGCCGGCGGCCACCAGCCGACCGATCGTCCTGTGGAGGAGAGGCACTCCACCGATCTCCACGAGTGCCTTGGGCAAGCCCTCCGTGATCGGGAGGAGGCGCGTGCCGCGGCCGGCGGCCAGGATCATCCCATCCACGGCTCGCTCACGGTTCCTGGGTCGCGGGTCCCGGCCAGTAAGGCTCCTCCCGGTGGCGCACGCGAACTCGAACTTCGGGGAATACTCCGCTGACGTGCGCCGCCAGCCTCTCGGCAAAATACACCGAACGGTGCTGACCTCCGGTGCAGCCGAACGAGACCGTCAGGCTCTCGAAGCCGCGGCGCAGGTAGTCTGACACGTGCGCCTCGGCCAGATCTCGAACGCTCGACCAGAACGTCTCACTGGCGGGGTTTCGTTCGATGAACCGAACTACCGAGGCATCGAGGCCGGTCAAACCCCTGTATTCCGGCTCGCGGCCGGGGTTCGGTACGGACCGGCAGTCGAACACGAACCCGCCACCGTGCCCATCGACGGGATCCGGATACCCCCGGCGATAACTGAAGCTGAAGAGGTGCAGGGTGAGCCCGGTGTGACTGGGCACGGCGTCCGGAGCCGACCACGAGGCTGCGATGTGCCCGAATACGCGTTCGAGCTCCGGCACTGACAATGGCAAGCCGTCGTCCAGAAGAGCCCGGAGGTTGCGGGCCGCGAAGGGGACGCTGCGAAGAAAACGGGGCTTGCGCTCGAAGAAGCCCCGGTAGCCGTAGGCGCCAAGCGCCTGCATGATCCGCACGAGTACGTAACCGCTGTACATCAGGCGGAATCGCTCCCGGTCCACGACCGTCTCTTCGGCCAGTGCTTCGATATAGGTCTCCAGCAGGGTCTCACGAAGATCCGGAGGCAGGTCCGCCTTTGCGTCATACAGCAGCGAGGCGATGTCGTACGGAAGTGCCCCTCGCCGACCGCCCTGGTAGTCGATGAAGCGGGGCGAATCCTCGTGCAACATCACGTTCCGCGACTGAAAGTCCCTGTACAGGAAATGCTCTCGCTCTGCTTCGAGGAGGAACTCGATGAGGGTCTCGAAGTCGTGCTCGAGGCGCGCCTCACTGAACGGCACATGAGCCAGCTTGAGGAAGTGGTATTTGAAGTAATTGAGATCCCACAGAATCGAGCGTCGGTCGAACGCCTCGCGCGGGTAGGCCACGGAATAGTCGACGACTCTGCCTCCGCGGACCTGGAATAGGGGCAGCCAACGAACGACCTCACCATAGACGGCGGCCATGGCCGCGGGAAACTCGCCGCCGGCGCCGGCGCGCGCTTCCTCCAGGGCATCGAAGAGCGTCGTGTCACCGAGGTCCTCGAGAAGGTAGACGCCACCTTCTTCGTCATCCGCCACGATCTCGGGAACTGGAAGGTCGATACCGCGGAAGGCTCGCGTAAACGAAAGGAATGCACGAT
>JABDQB010000203.1 GCA_013042495.1 Gemmatimonadota bacterium | reverse complement strand
GCGGTCACCACGAGTCCGGGAACGTTGATGACACTGGGCCGCACGTAGACGACCACGCGTGCCGTCGTCCCCTGGGTCACCTTCACGTCGGAGTGAATCTTCGACTCGAACCCCGGCGCCGTGATCTGAATCGCATACGTACCCGGAACGACCCGGACGATTCGGAACGACCCGGATTCGCCGGTCAGGACGCCGAGCTGGGTGCGCGTGACCTGCACGGTCGCCTGGCGCACCGGCAGGCTGTCCGCTGTCGAGAGCACCGACCCTTCGATGGCGCCACCGGCCTGGGCCCGGAGATCCTGGGCCCCGGTCACGACCCACAAGGCCGCCAGCATGACCCGGACAGACCGCCCGGTGAACAGGGCCACGAAGGCTCGGCCGACGCCACTTGCGGGCATGGGTGTGCCCCCGTGTGTCAGTTGGTGTTGCTCCACACGCTCACCACCTGAATTCCGGCGGTGGTCACGTCGACCGTCAGCGTTCCGCCCACGAGCGTGAACGTCCCGACACCCTGGAAGCCGCCCGCGTTATCCGACTCCTGCGTCCAGTTGTTGCCGGACGTCTGGTACGTGCCGCTATCCTCGGTGGTAACCGGGCCGGCCTGACTGGGAACCGTAACGCTGAGCAAGTAGGTGGTCGCCGTAAGCGTCAGGGTGCCGGATGCGCCTTCCGTCGGAGTCAGCGTGACGCCTCCCTGCGTGACCGAAACCAGTACGTACGCGCCCGAAAGATCCGTAGCAGCGGGCGGATCCGTGCCCTCGTCATCGTTGCCGCAGGCGGTGGCAAGACCGCCAAGGGCCACGATGGACAATACCGTAAGCGCGCGGAGGGAGCGTCTCGTCATCATCAACTCTCACATGAATGGGTTGCCTGAAGGTCCTCGGATCGGCCGCAAACGCTCGCAAGGCGCCGCCGGCACAAGATCTAATTATAAACTTAAAGCTCGGGATGGCGAGTCCGCCACCGGCGACCCGATTCAAGGTGGGAGGGATCGCCGCCTCTCCCCGCGAAACGAAGAGAGGCGGCGTCCGCTGGACTACAACTGCTTGACTTCCTCCAGGATCCGTCCAATGGAGTCGGCCGCGTCGCCGAACAGCATCATCGTGTTCCTGAGGTAGAACAGCTCATTGTCGAGGCCCGCGAAACCCGGGTTCAGGCTCCGCTTCATGACCACGGTGTGCTTCGCGCGGTCCACCTCGATGATCGGCATGCCGTACAGGTCGCTGGCCGGCTCGTCCCGTGCGGCGGGATTCACCACGTCGTTCGCGCCCACGACCAGGCAGGCGTCCACGTTGGCGATGTCCGGGTTCACATCCTCCGGCTCGTACAGCTGGTTGTAGGGAACGTTCGCCTCGGCCAGCAGGACGTTCATGTGTCCGGGCATTCGGCCGGCAACCGGGTGAACGACGTACTTCACGGACACACCCCGGCTCTCGAGGTTGTCGCACAGCTCGCGGAGCTTGTGCTGCGCCTGCGCCACCGCGAGGCCATAACCCGGCACGACGACGACTTGCTTGGCGTAGGCGAGCAGCATGGCCACGTCGTCCGCCTGCACGTCGTTCACATCGGCCATGGTGCGCTTTTCGCCCTTGACGAGTTCCTTGCCCGCCACCTGTCCGAACGACCCGAAGATCACGTTGGCCAGCGACCGGTTCATCGCCTTGCACATGATCCGGGTGAGGATCAGGCCCGAAGCTCCGACCAACGCGCCGGAAATGATCAGGACGTTGTTGTTGAGGACGAATCCGGCCGCCGACGCCGCGAGGCCGGAGTAGGAGTTCAGCAGCGATACGACGACCGGCATGTCGGCCCCGCCGATCGGGATCACCAGCAGCACCCCGAGCAGCATCGCCGCGCCCCACAGGGCGTAGTACATGATGTTCACAGTGCTCGTGTCCGCGCCTGCGATGGCCCCCGGCGTCATGACGGTGAGATAGGCCATTACGGCCAGAATGCCCAGGAACAGCAAGGCATTCAGGAACTGCTGGGCCGGGTATCGCACCGCCTTCTCGGTCACGATGCCCTGCAGCTTTCCGAACGCGATCAGGCTGCCGGAGAAGGTCACGGCGCCGATCAGTGTGCCGAGCATGATCGAGATGGAGGCGTCCACCGGGACCTCGGCGGTCCCGGCCACGCCCATCGAGTAGCGCAGGTATTCGGCCGCCGCCACGAGACCGGAGGCCAGGCCGCCGAATCCGTTGAACAGGCCTACCATCTGCGGCATCGCGGTCATCTTGACGAAACGCGCCATGAATCCGCCGACCACGCTGCCGATGAGCAGGCCGCCAATGATCCACTGCCAGGTGAGGATCTGTTCCCCGACCAGCGTGGCAACGATTGCGAGCAACATGCCGATCGCCGCCAGCCGGTTCCCGCCACGCGCGGTGTCCGGATGGCTGAGACGCTTCAGCCCGAGTATGAACAGCACCGCCGAGACAAGGTAGGCGAGCTGCATGATTAGCACTCTGGTTTCCATCTATCTGCCTCGGTGTTCGCTAGTTCGTGTCGGTGTCCCGCCGGAACATCTGCAGCATCCGGTCGGTGACCATGAATCCGCCCACCACGTTGATGGTCGCCGCGATGACCGCGACCATGCCGATGATGTCGAACATCAATCCCTGTCCCATGCCGGCGATGACCAGGGCCCCAACGATCGAGATGCCGGAGATGGCATTGGAGCCGGACATGAGCGGCGTGTGAAGCGTGGGGGGGACCTTGGTGATGACCTCGAAGCCGACGAACATCGCCAGCACGAAGACATACACGCTGATGAGAATCGTTCCGGTCATTGCTGATACCTCACATTTCCGTCGTGCGTAACCGCAATCGCGGTGGTGATCTCGTCGTCGAGGTCGATGACGATCTTGTTCTCGTCATTCATGATGTGCTGCAGGAGAACGGTCACGATCCGGCCATACATCAGGCTGCCATGAACCGGGAGCGAGGCCGCGAGGTCCGTCTGTCCAAGGATCAGGACTCCGTGACGCTCCACGACTTCGCCCTTCACCGTAAGCTCGCAGTTTCCGCCCGTCTCTGCGGCCAGGTCCACGATCACCGAACCGGGCCTCATGCCCTTGACCATGGCCTCGGAGATGAGTTTCGGAGCGGGTCGGCCGGGAACGAGGGCCGTCGTGACGACGACATCCGACTTCGCGATGTGGTCGGACAGGAGCTGTCGCTCCCGTTCCTCTTCTTCGGCCGAGACTTCCTTGGCGTAGCCGCCCTCGGTCTGCATGTCATCGCTGGCTCCTTCCCACTCGACGAACGTCGCGCCGAGGCTCTGCACCTGCTCCTTCGTCTCGGGCCGGATATCGAATCCCTCGACCACGGCGCCCAGACGCCGTGCCGTGGCGATGGCCTGGAGGCCGGCCACGCCGGCGCCAATGATGAAGACGTTGGCCGGCGGGATCGTGCCTGCGGCTGTCGTGAGCATCGGGAAGAACTTGCTTGCCGCCTCGGCGCCCCGGATCACCGCCATGTAGCCGGCGACGGTGCTGAACGCCGACAGGCAATCCATCCGTTGGGCGAGGGTCGTGCGCGGCATCAACTCCATGGAAAACGACGTGACCCCTCTCTCGGCAAGTCGCTTGAGGACGTCCTCGTGCTCGTTCGGCCGCATCTGGGCCAGGAACAGGGCCCCCGGCGGGATCAGCTCTACCTCGTCGGTGCCGTCTTCCCGCTTCACCGGGCTGTTGATCTTCGTGACCACGTCGGCCCCTTCGAACAGGGCTCTCGGATCCTGGACGATCTCGGCGCCGGCTTCGCGGTACTCATCGTCCGTGAAAGAGGCTCCGAGCCCGGCCCCGCTCTCCACGACGAACTGGATATCGTCCGAAGCAAGGCGCTTGATTGATGGCGGGGTCATGGCCACGCGCTGATCAAGCGGCGTATGCTCCTTCGGGACAGCTATTCGCATGGGTTGTTCGCTCTCATGTAGGGTTCAATCGTGCCGGTCACCGCAAGGATGACCGCAATCCGTAAAGAGGCAAGCGCCCCTCGCGGTCCTGGCTATGGCGAGCACAAGTCCCCCGCTGGGTAGCGAGAAGCGTGCCGCAGCGGTGGGAGGCCGGGACAAGCCGTCCCGCGCCGAGGATACCGGGTCGATGTGCCGTCAGGGCGCTGATTGTCGTACCTTTCTGAGGATCTGACGCCGCGCGGAGGGGTCCACGCGGCGTGACCCCGGTACCGCCGCGGGTCAAGCTATCTCACGGCGGGACAAAGTGACAAGTGGAGGCGGCAAGCATGTGGATTCGAGCGCTCGCGACACTATTCGCTTCCGCCATCCTGGTGCCCGGGGCGGTTGCACAGGAAACCGGCGGTCCGGACCGCGAGACTCAGGTCGAGCAGGCGGTGCTGGCCGCTCCCGAGTCGATGCGATCGGCGGCGATGGTGCTCGGGTATGGCGGCGGTGATCGGCCCGGCGACCCGCTCAGCGTGCTGCGTGAGGGGACGAACGACTTGATATGCCTGGCCGATGACCCCGCGTCGGAGGGGTTCCATGTCGCCTGCTACCACAGCAGCCTCGACGACTTCATGGTGCTTGGGCGTCGGCTGAAGGCTCAGGGCGTGGGCCGATCCGAGATCATGGATGCCCGCTACGCGGCTCTCCAGGCCGGCGACTTCACGATGCCGGACAGAGCCGCGCTCTACTCCATAAGCGCCGACAACTGGCCGTTCGAACTCGATCAGGCGAGAAGACTGACGGTAGTATACGTTCCCGGAGCCACCACCGAGGAGCTTGGACTTCCAGCACGACCGGACGGGACGGCGCCCTGGCTCATGCTGCCCGGCACTCCGTGGGCCCACATCATGATCGGTCGTTAGGAGGGACGTTGCCCAACTTCACCCGTCACCAGATCGCGTACAATCTGCTCAGTGCCCTGCGCGGGGCCGCCCTCGGCGTGCGGGACGAGTTCGAGGGCCGTCAGGAACCGTCATCATGGTTCTTCCGGTGCCTGGCGTACGACCAGTCGGAGCTGGACATCATGGAATCGGGTGCCATCGATGCGCTTCACGCGCCGTCCGCGCTCGTCGAGCTGTCCCTCGACGAGGTGGCCGTCGCCGCCGCGGCCATCGGTCCGGAAGGACTTCTCTCCTATCTCTCGTGGGAAGCGAACGACGAGCCGTTCGGTGACGCGCCGTCCGCGCCGCAAGCCAGGATTCCTGGCCTCGGGTTCCATCCGGATGTTCACCTGGGGTACCTGGCGCTGGACGTCGCCCCGCCCACGCTCTGGATGGAAGAGCGGCGCTCGAACCCGGAATCGAACGAAGCCCTGGCCCGGCGGCTGGCGGTCATGGCCCAGGAGGTCGGTGGGGTGTGCGATGTGGTCGAGGTCCACATCGAGGGTGCCCTCGACGCATCCGAAGACGGGTGGGCGGACCGGACAGCGGAAGTCAGACCGGCAGGTGTCTCGGTTCACTTCACGATCGAGATCCCGCTCGCCGGAACCGGGGAACGCGAGCTTTCGATACGATTCGACGATGGGGCTCGCACTGCAGCGGCCGCCATCGAGGTAATGAGGCTCGTGTTTCAAAGACTCTCGGCTGGTGAGCGGTAGCCGACGTCAGGGAGGGCCGTGCCCTCGCAGCACGAGGACGCTGTCGATGGCCGAGCGGAACGTCTCGAGGGGGACGGCTCCACGCACGGCCACACTGTCGCCCACGATGAAGAATGGGGTGCTGGTCACCCCGGCCGTGATCGCGGACTCGTAGTCGCGGACCTGCAGAGGGGCGGTCTGGTCGTTGCGCAAGCACGCAGCGAACGACTGCGCTTCGATCCCAATTTCTGATGCGTAGGCCCTGAACAACGAGTTCGGATCGCTGGCCTCCACCCACTCTCCACGCCGATCGAACAACACGTCGTGCATGTCCCAGAACCGGCCCGCCGCGCCAGCGCAGAATGCGGCCTCAATGGCCGGCCAGGCGCGGGGATGCGTTGAATTCGGAAACGAAATCCAGACATACCGGGCGATTCCCGTCTGCACGTAGAGGCTGTCGATCGCGCGGTAGGAATCCTCGTAGAATTGGCCGCAGAACCGGCATTCGAAATCAGAGATCTCCACGATTCGAATCGGGGCCTCGGGATCTCCCTTGACCCGGGCCCGATCCGCACGCTCCAGGATCACAGACTGCTGACTCGGGACCGGCAGGGCTTCGGCCTGCGCCGCGTTCTGCGCGCATCCTGGCCGCACGGCGAGGACCGCGGCCGCGGCAATCGTCACGGCGATCGTCCGCACCGGTCTCGGGCGCCCGGTCACCCGTCGAGCCCCGCAAGAACCTCATCGGCATGCTCCGCGGGCCGGACCTTTCGGTACGCCGTCTCGATCCGCCCGTCCTCGCCGATCACGAACGTCGAGCGCAGGATTCCCTCGTACTCCCGGCCGTACATCTTCTTCGGTCCCCAGGCGCCGTATGCCTGCGCGACCTGGTGGTCTTCGTCCGCCAGGAGCGGGAAGTTCAGGTCGTACTTTTCCCGGAACCGCTCATGGGACCGGACGGGGTCTGGGCTGACGCCCAGCACGACAGCGTTCCGCGCCTCGAGTGCCGGCATGGCGTCTCGAAATCCGCACGCCTCCTTGGTGCAGCCGCTCGTGTCATCCTTGGGGTAGAAGTACAGGATGACCCTCTTACCTTTGAGGTCGCTCAGCCGGACCACCTCACCCCGGTCCGACGGGAGGGCGAAATCCGGCGCGATATCACCGACTTCTATCATGTCATGCCTCTCTCGGAGATTGCTGTAGACCGGTTCCGCTGTGCGGGCCCGGTCAGCGATGTGCCATGCGATCGTATTCTTCCACGAGAAGACTCCACGCTTCCCGCACCGATTCTTCGGTTCCCCTCGCGCTTCCCACGGCGAGCCGGATGACGTACCGGCCGCCGACAGTAGTGTGCGACAGGAATACCCGGCCTCCACGGTTTACCGCCTCCAGCAGCCCGCGGTTCCATTCGTCCGACTCGACGTCGGGCGGAGGAATGGCACGGAATACGACCAGGGAGAACGGGTGAGGCGCGGAGACCTCGAACCTGGGATCCTCTTCAATCCACCCTGCCAGTTCGTCGGCGATCGCGATGTGTGAGCGCAGCCGGGCGCGCAGGCCCTCGACGCCTTCCAGACGGAATTGAAACCACAGTTTCAGCGCTCGAAAGCGCCGTCCCAGGGAGAGGCCGATGTCCATGAGGTTGGATCCGTCTTCCGCGCTTCGGAGGTACTCGGGGGTGAGCTGGAGTGGCCTCCTCATGGCCTCAGCGTTTCGGTACAGCAGAATGCTGCAGTCGATCGGCGTCGACATCCACTTGTGGGGATTCAGCACGATGGAATCCGCACGCTCCCAACCGTCGAACTCGCCTCGCTTTTCCGGAAGAGCGGCTGCCGGGCCGGCGTACGCGGCATCCACGTGCAGCCATACTCCCAGGCGCTCACAGATCTCCGCCACCTCCCGCACGGGATCGACGCTGGTGGTTGAGGTCGTGCCGATGGTCGCGCAAACCATCACGGGAGTGCGACCGGCTGCCCGGTCGTCGATGATGGCCTTCTCCAGTTCCGCCGGAACCATTCGGAATCTCTCGTCCACCGGCACATGCCGCACCTGGTCGAGCCCGAGGCCGGCGGCCAGGGCCGCCTTGTCCACTGAGCTATGCGCCTCCTGCGACAGGTACAGGATGCACGGCCCCAGCTCGCTGCGACCGGCGAGACCGCGCTGGCGAACATCCGGAACCGCCTGATCACGTGCCGCGAGGAGCGCCGTAAACGAGCTGCTCGAGGCCGTGTCAAGGATCAGGCCTTCGA
>JABDQB010000202.1 GCA_013042495.1 Gemmatimonadota bacterium | reverse complement strand
GGCCTGTCTTCGTTCCATAACGTTGCAGTCCATTCCTCTATCCGATCCAACCGTTTAGCTTCGATCAACCTTGGACAGTTCCTTCAACGGAGACAACGATGACCGATCGACGTGACTTCATCCGCATCGCTGCCGGCACAGCGGGAGCTCTCAGCCTCTACGCCTCCGGTCTCGGCGCGGCGCCTCCCCGTCCTGCGTCCAGGAAGCTGAACATCCTGATCCTCGGAGGGACCGGTTTCATCGGACCGCACCAGGTGAACGCCGCTCTGGAGCGAGGCCACAACGTCACGACCTTCAATCGCGGACGCCGCGCCGGCATGTACGGTGAGCGAGTCGAGGAGCTGATCGGAAACCGCGACCCGGACGTGGACGACGGGCTCAGCACCCTAGAGGGAAGTCGCGAGTGGGACGTCGTCATCGACAACTCGGGGTACGTGCCGCGGCACGTGCGCGCGTCCGCCGAGATCCTGAAGGGTCGGTGTCAGCGTTACTTGTATATCTCGACGGTTGCCGTGTACGATTTCGATTCGGCCACGATGGAATTCCCCGAAAGTGGTCCGCTTGCCCCATTGGCCGACAAGTCGGTGGAAGAAGTCACGGGGGAGACGTACGGTCCGCTCAAAGCCGAGTGCGACCGGATCGTGCGGGACGTACTGGGCGACACCGTAACGGTCGTCCGACCGGCCTATATCCTCGGTCCGGGCGACACGACCGATCGCTTCACCTACTGGGTGGAGCGCATCAACAAGGGTGGTGACGTGCTTGGGCCCAGTCAGCGCGAACGGCCCGTACAGGGCGTAGACGTCCGCGATCTGACGGACTTCGTCCTTCACCTCGTGGAGAACGGCACTACCGGCAGCTTCAACGCGGCGGGTCCCGCATATCCACGCGAAGGGATGCTATGGGCGATCCGCGGCACGACATCCGAGCCTGTCCGGTTCCACTGGCCGACGCCGGAACTGATCGAAGAGATGGAGCTGTCGATGCCGATGATGGACTGGGGGGGCAGGGGACCCGTCAGCTTCGGGAACGAGGCTTCGATCGCCGCCGGCATGTCCTACCGATCGATAGCCGAAACGGCGGTGGACACGCACGCCTGGTGGACCGCTCAGCCGGCCGAACGCCGGGAGAACCCGAGGCGGTGGATGACACCGGAACAGGAGAAGGCGGCCCTCGCGCGACTCGGGTAGCACTGAGAGACGAAAGGTTAGGCAAGGATGATGAACCTGAATCCGAAGCTCGGAAGGACCGAGCGAGTCACGAACGTCGCTGTTGGAGCCGCACTGATCGTTTCGGCGTTTCTGGGGCTCTTCGACAAGATGCCACTGCGGGTCTTGATCGGCGGGCTCGGCCTGGTGTTCGTGGTCGGCGGCTTCGGCGGCACATGACTGTTTCGCAAACTGCTCAGTTTGGGCAGACGATGACAGGACGATCCAGACGCAGCAGCATTGGTTGTCTGGTCGCCGTTTTGCTCGCTGCGCCTGGCCTCCACGCTCAAACGGCGCCGGACTCGGCTCTCGCGGCCGCCACGGCGCGAGCCCTGGAGCCCGGCGTTCGGGCCGCCCTTCGAACCGGCCAACCCGCGGCGTTCGAGCACAGGTCTTCCTGGGGAGAAACCGTCAAGACGAGACTCGAGGAATCGCTGGGCATTGAGCTGACCGACCTGCATCGCAAGGGTACCGGCCGAATTCTGTTGGGCGCTCCGACCTTCGACGCGGACACTGCATTCATTGAGGTTTGGTTCGGCCGATGTGAGTCAGATGGGAACGCCGAGACCCTGAAGATCCGCATGTACTCCTTCGAGTTCCAGCGCGAGGCCGAGGACTGGAGTCTCCTGCGCTCATCGCGCATGGGAACGACCGAAGGCAGCTGCGACGGCGACTGGAAGAGATCGGAGTCCGTGCAGACATGATCGTGATGAACGGCGCCCGGAGAAGACGCGTTTGACCCGGCTCGGCTCCCGGTTCCGCGGCCTTGAGCGATGAAGAAAGCCGCCGTCCTTGGCGCGGTTATCGCGGCGACGGCTACCGCAGTTGTTGGCGCGATCGCGCTCATGGGTGCGACGCGGATTCCGGTGGCAGAGTACCTGCTGTTTCCCGGCTCGATGGCCGCGTGGTTGCATAAGGGCGACAACTTCAGATCGAGCCAGGAATTTCTGGCAACTGCGATCGCTCTCGGTGTTCCGATCAACGCCCTGGTAGGGGCGGGTCTTGGGGTGCTGCTGATGGCCGTAAGACGGCGGCCAACCAACGTGTCGGCACCTAGGGACTAGGCCATGGTCACCAACGAATACAGTCTCCGACAGGCGATTCCGGTACTTCGAATCAGATCGATCGACGGCTCTCTCCCGGTCTACCAGGCACTGGGCTTCGTGATCTCCTGGCAGCATCGACTGACACCCGACGCGCCCTGTCTGACCTCTGTTAGTCACGGTCCGGTGGAGCTCTTTCTCACCGAGCATGCCATCGCGCCCTTCGGGACCGTGGTCTATCTCGCGGCGGATGATGTCGACGCCGTAGTCGCTCGGGCGCGTGCGAAGGGGATCGAGCCGAGCTTCGGTCCGGAGAATCGGCCGTGGGGCGACAGAGAGGCATACTTCACCGATTCCGATGGCAACGTCCTTCGATTCGGTCAGCCCCTCGCCGGAACCCGTGACGGAGCTGACACCGCGAGCGGTTGAAGCCGCGAGAGGTTTGAAGCCCCTCCATGTCCGCGGTATCATTGAGCCCATACCCCATCCGCCGACCGCGCAAGTCGGAGCGCTTTGTCAAAGGAGAGCCACATGGATTCGGATCGGTCTCGCTGGGCCATTGTCTTCGCGGCGTTGTGTGCCACGTGCGTCTTCGTCGCGGCCTGTGCTGGCGAAGCCCCTGACGACGAGCCCGTCGCGGACGAAGCGGCGATCCTGCCCCAGTGGACCTTCGATCCCAGCATGATTTTCCCCGCCGACCGGTCACTCACGCGCCCGGAGGATGGCATCGCGCTTCCGGACGGCCGGCTCATAGTGGTCGATCAGGTCCACGGGCTGCGCCTGGTCGATCTCGACGGGACCAGTGTGCCGTTCGGCGATATGCCCGCGGCCGGGTACATCCATGACCCACCCGAGCACAGTGGCGGTGCCAACGGGATATCGCTCGAACCGGACGGTGCGCACGTGCTGATCGCGGACATCTTCCATGGAGGGATCTATCGCGTGAACGTCATGACCGGTGCCACCGAGCGCGTCTACCAGCACGACTACGGCGTCAACACCGCCGTGCGTGATTCGCGCGGAGCGATCTGGTTCACGCAGAGCGCGCGCAATACACCGGAGGACGGCGAGGCGCGCATGTGGGCGACGGTGGACATCCCGCAAGCGGAAGGTGCCCTCCTCCGGCTCGGGGCACCGGATGGCCGCCTCGCCGACGAAGCCGAGGTCCTCGTGGACTCGCTGTTCTTCGCGAACGGCGTGGCGATCGATGAAGCCAATGGCCACCTGTACCTGGCCGAGACGATAGCGGGGCAGGTGCTCCGCTATAATGTGGACGTGGCCACGGGGCGGCTGAGCGAGCGGTCGATGTTCGTGGACGGCATGGCGCCGGACAACCTGGAGCTGGACGGGGCCGGAAATCTGTGGGTGGCGGCGCCGCTCGACAACGAACTTTGGATCGTGAACACGGCGACCGGTGAGCGCCACTCCGCGTTCCATGCGCAGACTCCCGCCCAGCAGGAGACGGTGGCGGAGTTCATGCGCCGGGGAGAGACCGGCACGTCCCGCATGGAGCTGTTCACGCCCGAACTGTGGAGTCCGCTGCCGGGCCTGGTAACAGGGCTAATCGTGAGCGCGGGAGACGGGCCCGTCTACCTGACCGGATTGGGCGACGCGCTGGTCAAGTTGCCTCGATGAGCGCGGGTCTGAAAGAGAAGGCGGAATGCGTCAGTACATAGCGTTTCTTCGGGGCATCAACGTTGGCGGGCACCGGGTCAAGATGAACCGTCTGGGGGAGCTCTTTGAAGAGCTTGGCCTGTCCAATGTCTCCACGTTCATCGCGAGTGGAAACGTCATCTTCTGGACCGATTCCGAAGACGTCGAGGCGTTGCG
>JABDQB010000196.1 GCA_013042495.1 Gemmatimonadota bacterium | reverse complement strand
CCTCTCTACCTGGAAGAGTTGATCTTCAAGCCCGAGCACTCGATCATCGATCAGAGTCTTTCCGCTCATAGCGGCCCGACCCCGACGAACGGCGACGGATTCGGCATCGGATGGTACGGCTCCAGGGACACGCCAGGGGTCTACAAGGACATCCAGCCGGCATGGAACGACACCAACCTCCGTCATCTCGCCGAGCAGATCCGGTCTCACATGTTCCTGGCACACGTGCGGGCGGCGACGGGCCAGACTGCGGTTCAGCAGACGAACTGCCACCCCTTTCGCCATGGACGATGGTTGTTTCTTCACAACGGTCGGATTCGCGACTTCGATCGGATCCGCCGCAACCTGGATTTTGCGGTCCGGCCCGATCTGTACAACCGGATCGAGGGCAGCACGGACTCGGAAGTGATGTTCTACCTCGCTCTCACCTTCGGGCTGGAAAACGACCCCGTCGGAAGCCTGGAACGCATGGTGGGCTTCGTGGAGGAACAGGGATGGGACGCCGGGATCGAACACCCCGTGCAGATGACCGTGGGGCTGACCGACGGGCACCACGTCTACGCCGTTCGCTATTCGTCGAACCGCGAGTCGCGAACGCTGTATCACAGCCGGAGCGTCCGTGCGCTGAAGGCCCTGAATCCGATGTTCGACCGCTACTCCGATGACGCCATCGTGGTCGTTTCAGAGCCCATGAACGACATCGTGGAGTACTGGGAGGAGATCCCGGAGTCCACCGCGGTGGTCGTCGAGGGATGCGCGGTCAGGACTCTTCCCTTCAAGCCACGCCGCCCCGACTGAGCACCGCCTAAGGCGCGGACCCGGCGAAGTCCGCGATCGCGGCCGTGGACGGCTGCCGTTCGCCCTGCAGGCGCGCCGCGGCAGCTTCGGCCTCGCGCAGGGCCTTCAGGATGTTCCCGCTCGCCAGTTTGCCCAACTCCTCGTCGGTCCAACCCCGCTCGATCAGCCGGGCGAACAGGACCGGGTAGCTCGAAACATCCGGCATCTCGGGCGGAGCGTTCATTCCGTCGTAGTCCGATCCAATCCCCACGTGGTCGATCCCGGCGACCCTGCGCACGTGTTCGATGTGGTCCGCTATGTCGTCGATGCTCGCCGGTGGGCGAGGGCTCTCGCGTCGTATTCGGTCGATCTCGGACCGGATCTCGCCGACCGGTCTGCCTTCGTCGCGCATCGCCTGGATGTCCGCCGCGAGAGCGTCGTCGTAGTCCGCCGCCTCCTGATTCACAAACGGCTGGACGAAGGTCACCATCACGACCCCGCCGTTTCCGGCCATGCGGGCCAGGATCGAATCCGGGACGTTGCGAGGCACATCGGTCAGGGCCCGGGCCGATGAGTGGGAAAAGATCACCGGGGCTTCCGACACCGTCAGCGCGTCGCTCATGGTGGCCGGCGACGCGTGCGACAGGTCCACCAGCATCCCGAGGCGGTTCATCTCCCGCACGACCTCTTCCCCGAACGCGCTCAACCCGTCATGTAGCGCCGTGTCCTGCGCGGCGTCCGCCCAGTCGAGGGTGACGTTGTGCGTGAGCGTCATGTAGCGAGCGCCCAGTTCGTAATAGGTGCGGAGGGCGCCGAGGGAGTTCTCGATGGCGTGTCCGCCTTCCACGCCCAGCATCGAGGCGATCCGCCCGTCGGCCATCACAGCCTCGACTTCGTCGGCGGTGCCGGCGAGCACGAGTTCCGGGTACCGGTCGATCATTCGGCGGGCGAGATCGATCTGCTCGAGCTGAAGACGGGCGAATCCGCTGTCCGCATATTCGCCCGGTATGTACACGGACCAGAACTGCGCTCCGACTCCGCCGGCCTCGAGGAGCTCCAGGTTCGTGTGCCCCGGAACAGGCAGGTTCAGATCGTAAGCGTCCACATCCATCGGCGCTTCCTCCGACGCTCGGATCTCCCATGGAAGGTCGTTGTGCCCGTCGAAGATCGGTGTGCGATCAAGAACGACTCGAGCGTGAGCCAACGGATCGCGCCCCGAATCGGCGGGTGCCGGCGAGCCGGCCTCTTCGCTTCCGCAGGCGCCGACCAGCATCAACGCAGCCAGCGCATAACACCCGCCTCGTCTCATCGATCCTCCGATTCTGTTCGCTCGGGACCTCCTACCGCCGAGCCACGGTACCGCGCCTGCCAGCACGAGCGCAAATCCTTTGTGGCATGGCAGTTGCACGTTTTCGACCCGACGGTGGGCACTTTCCGGCGCTTCGACGAGGTGCAGCGTCCGCCTAAACACGTTATAGCCCAACTAGTTACTCATTCACTTTCGGCGTTTCGGGCCGCGTGCACCACGACGTCGAGACGACAGCGAGGTATTGCAGAATGAAGACTTTCGTACGTATGGCCCTGCCCCTGGCCCTCCTGATCGCGGTGCCCGTGCAGGCGCAGACTACGATCGGCGTAAAGGGTGGAATCAACGTGGCCAACATCAGTACCAGCGCCACCGACCTCCCCGACGTGATCGACTCGAAGACGGGATTCGTGGGGGGCGGGTTCGTCACCTTCGGATTCGGCCTGCTCGCTATTCAGCCCGAGCTCCTGTATTCGCAGAAGGGATTCAAGGCCGAGGAGCTTGGCCAGACCGCCCAGCTCGGGACCAACTACATCGAGATTCCGGTGCTGCTGAAGGCCCAGTTCAAGCTGGCCATGCTGAGACCCGCAATCTACGCCGGCCCCGTGGTGTCGTTCGAAACGGGCTGCAATCTGGATGTGCTCGGAGTCTCCTTCAGCTGCGATGACGACGAAGGTTTCGTGGATCGGAAGACGACCGATTGGGGCGCGGCGTTCGGCGCCAACCTCGACTTCTTCTTGGGCCCGGTCACGCTGCTCCTCGATGCACGCTACCAGCTGGGGCTCGCGAACCTCGCCGATGTCGCCGACAGCGACGAGAGCGTCAAGAACCGCGTGTGGCAGATCATGGCCGGAGTCGGCTGGACGCTGTAACGAGCAGGACACCCTGACGCAGAGCGACCGCCCCGAAACGGTCCGCTCAGCGAAACGCACGCCCGTCGGCCCCGGCCGGCGGGCGTTCTGCGTGAAGACCGATCCTCACGCTCCCTCCGTATCGCGTATATTGTGATCGGGTCCCCACTCTTTCACGGAGCGATGACATGCGTATCCCCGCACGGCTCAGGGACTTTGTCCTGGGCGCTACCGGCGGCCTCTTCCTCGCGGCCATGCTCGGCCTCGCGTTTCCAAGTGCCACGGCGCCAACCGCCGACCAGCCTGCGGAGTCCGTCGAGACCGGCGGTTTCGCCTTCACCTTCGA
>JABDQB010000193.1 GCA_013042495.1 Gemmatimonadota bacterium | reverse complement strand
CTACAGGCCCGCCGTCGCCGCTCGCTGATTCAACCGGTCTCGCCGATCAACGATCGTTGCCGTCTCCCGGAGTCCGGCGATCCAGAGACCCACGTTCGTCTGAGCCGCCTGCATCTGCATCTGCGATCTGAGCTGTTCGCGAACGGCAACGAACAACTCCGGGTTCGCTTGCGTCCGGTCGTCGACTCGCAGGAACACCACGGCATCACCGGCGTCGAGCGGGCCCGCGTTCTCTCCCAGGGGAGCGGCGAACGCCGCACCCACGGCTTCGGTGTTCTGCCCCAGTCCCGCCGCGAACTGTCGCCGCGTGAACGGCCCTGCGGTACCGATCGTCCAACCCAATCCGGCCGCGGCCTCTTCCAGCGGAGTCCCGGGCGCCACGGCCGACCACCGGTTGCGGGCGGCTTCGATGGCCGCTTCGTGCCTCCTCTCGCGGGCCAGAGTCTCGCGGATCTGGTCTCGCACTTCCTCGAAGCTGAAGACGCCCCCAGGAACCCGTCCCGCCACCTCTACCATGTGATAGCCGGCGGCATTCTGGAAGAACTCGCTGACCTCGTCGAGCGGATTGAGGGGATCCAGAGCCCAGTCGACCGCTACACCGAGCGCTCCCGCGCCCGGAACGAAGTCGAAGCCATCCGTGACGGTGACGTTCGCCCCGATCGGCACGCCCACCGAGTCGGCGGCCGCGGCGAGGCCATCGATCAGCGCGACGCCCTCGAACTCGTCCATCAGGTCGAACATCTCGTCCTCACCGTCGGGTGAGAGCTCGACCGGGAGCAAAATGTGTGACACGGCAACGGAGTCGCCAGAGCGCTCGGTTACCTGCAAGAGGTGCAGGCCCTGAGGCGACATGACGGGATCCGACACCTCACCTGGCGCGAGGTCGACAAGGGCCTCCTCGAACGCCGGCAGAAGCTGTCCGGAACCGAACCTGCCAAGCTGACCACCCGTGGCGCTGGTGCTCGCATCGGCGGATGACTGCGCCGCCGCTTCCTCGAACGTCGTGGAGCCGTCCAGCACGGACGTCCGGATCGAATCGGCCAGCGCTCGAACGTAGAGCGTGTCTCGCTCCCCGGGGGTCGTCGCGAAACTCACGATGCCGATCGTCGCCGTAGCCGGTCGCTCGAAGTCCTCGGTATGATCCCTGTAATAGGCCCGCAGCTCGTCCTCCGGCACCTCGATCTCCAGGTCCGGACTCGCCGGAACCGTCGCGAATGTCACCGTAGCTGCCTCGTTCCGATCCCTGAACTCCCGCCATAACTCGGCGTCGCTGACCGCTCCGCCCTGCTGCAGCATTTGACTCAGCCGGGCTCGCGGCAGTGTCTGCCGGTAATAGGATTCGATCTGAAGGAGGATCTGCTCGTCGACGCTGGGATCCGAGAAGAACTGCTGGTACTTGGCGTAGTCGAACACCCCATCGGTCATGAACGCCGGATAGCGCATCAGGTCCGGGGGTGGTGAGAGGCGGAACGCCTGCTGCACCTCGGCATCGGTAACTTCGATCCCGAGCCGGTCTATCTCCTGCTGAATGAGCACGTCCTGGATCAACTGGTCCCACGCCACGAGCTCGACCTGACGCGTTTCCTCATCGGTCATCACGGCGCCGCCACTGGCGGCCCGGGCGTTGTTCAGGGCCAGCTCCAGGGTGTTGCTCCACTGGACGTATCTGATCTCCTGCCCGTTTATGACGGCGATCACCGGGTTGGCCCCGGAAGCTGCCTGCGTGTCCCGGCTGTTGACCCAGTCGAGCACCAGCCAGGCCGCGAACGCGACGGCCAGAAAGACCATGATCCACTTCGTGTTCGCCCGAATCGAGCGCATCATCATACGACTACCGACTCCTTCTGAGTCCTGAATCCAGGAACGACCTCGATCACCCACATTACCGTTACGAATAGAAGCAGCAAAACCTATTCGGACTTGTGAGGGCAGGCAATACGAACCGGGTCGGTGCGCGTTGACACTGCCGAACGACGGCCGGTAACTTCCTCGCGTTCTCGGGCCACACCACGGATTCCCGATTCGTTTCAACGGACGCGGAAGGCACAATGAGCCCCGATTCTCCCGCCAGCGACGAAATCCGGCGCTTCGAAGAGCAGTATCGAAGCCAGCCGGAGAGTCTCGTCTTCGCCCGCCTTGCCGATGCCTACCGAAAGGCTGGACAGCCAGAGCGGGCACTGGAGGTGCTCGACGAAGGCCTGCTGCGCCACCCCGACTACCCGAGCGGTCACATCGTGCGCGCGCGCGCCTTGCGCGACCTGGGACGCGTGGATGAGACCCTGGAGTCGTTTCGTCGGGTGCTCGAGTTGGATGGGGCGAATCTCGTCGCCATCCGTGAACTGGCCGGATTGGCCGATGAGCGAGGGGATATTCGTGAGGCCCGTCACTGGTACGAGCGCCTGGCGCATGTCGATCCGGCGAATCTCGAGGTGCGCCAGCGCCTGCGCGAGCTGGATGCTGTAGACGCGGAGTCGCAGAGTGTCGAGCGCGGAGAGATCGAGGGGGCGGACGGCGCGTCGGCGGATGGCGACGCCGATTCGGAGGGGCCGCACTCGTGGTGGGATGATTCAGCGGTCACGGCGGCGGCCGACTCAGCAACCGGAGATCCGGGCTGGGACGAGGCACCGGGGCCGGCGGTCGCTGACGATCCCGCAGATGAAGTGCGTCCCGAGGATGTCGTAGACGCCATCCTCAACGGAGACGTGTCGCAGGCGGTGCGAGCCGAAGACACGTGGTGGTACGAGGAAGAGACTGACGCCGGCGACCCCGAGCCATCGAAAGATGCGGACCTGCTCACTCGCACGATGGCCGACCTCTACACGGAACAGGGACTCCACCGTGAAGCTGCCGAGATCTACCGGGAGCTGCTCAAGGACTCTCCCGGGGACCCCGAACTCGTCTCCCGGTTGGAAGCTGTGCGCGAGAAGGCCGAGGACCCGACTGCCCTGCTGCCCGCGGGGGACGATGGAAGCATGCAGGGGGAGGCTGGAGAGGACGTTGAAGAGACGGGCGATGAACCCGCCACGATTGGCCGCCCGGTCGGGCCTCCCTGGGTAGATGAACTGCGCAGGTTGTTGCGTTCCGGCGAGGAACGCGCGGGTCAGCTACCGGAGCCCGAGACATTCGATACTTCGCCAGGCGATCCATCGACGGCGGAATCCGGGCAGCCGGCAGCCGATCCGCCGGCAGCCGATCCGCCGGATAGCGGGAAAGACGGATTGTCGGGCTCGGATTCGGATCCCGTCCAACCGAGCCGATTCGCCCGCGAGTGGATCCAGAGGCTGGAAGCCGAGGGATGACGGCCGACGTGCTGTCCGTAGGCGTCCTGAACGGGCCGAACCTGGACCTCCTCGGCTCGCGGGAGAAGGAGCTCTACGGTGAGGCCGGGCTGGAAGGCATACTGTCCGAGTTGGATGAACTGGGGAAGGAGCTGGACGCCCGGATCACGGCGGTTCAGTCCAACCACGAAGGCGAACTCGCCGACTGGATACGCGACGTCGGGGCGCGGCAGGACGGCCTGCTGGTCAATGCGGCGGCCTATACTCACACCAGCGTGGCGGTTCGGGACGCGCTCCTCGCCGCGGGAGTTCCGTTTGTCGAAGTGCATCTGACCAACATCTGGGCGAGGGAGCCGTTTCGACATCATTCACTTCTCTCGGACATCGCGGTGGGAGTGGTCAGCGGATTCGGCTCAGACAGTTACTTGCTGGGCATGCGAGCCCTCGCATCGCATCTCCGCCCCGGCGCGTGAGACCCGGGGACATCTGGGACACGCGTGGCCTCCGGCTGCGCCGTGTCCGAGATCGCCTGCACGAGGCCAGGCTGGACGCTCTGCTGGTCAGTCATCTACCGAGCATTCGCTGGCTCACCGGCTTCACCGGCTCGTCGGCGTTCCTGCTCGTCGAGCCAGGATCTGCGACCCTGATCACGGACTTTCGCTATCGCACGCAAGCGTCTGAAGAAGTGGGAGACGGGGTTTCGATCAGCATCACGGACTCGGACCTCTTTTCCGGGCTGGCTCGTCGCCTGGAAGATAGCGCGGGCGGTCCAAGGGTCGGTTTCGAGGACCACAGCCTGACCGTCAGAGACCGGCGCGCGCTCGGCGAGTCCTGCGACGCCGTAATGTGGGAGGCTTCGGGTCCGATGGTCGATGAGCTTCGCTCGACCAAGGATCCGGGCGAAATCGAATCGATCTCCAGCGCCGTAGAGGTTGCCGAGAGCGTGCTCGCGGACTTTTTGGGGGCGGTCTGCGAAGGTGTGTCGGAAAGAGATCTGGCCGCAGATCTCGTTCACCGCCTGCGGCTGGCTGGCTCGGAATCGATCCCTTTCGACCCGATCGTCGCATCGGGACCGCGCAGCGCGCTCCCCCACGCACGCCCCGGCGAGCGAAAGCTGGCCGAGGGAGACCTCCTGCTCATCGACTTCGGGGCCCGGGTGGCTGGATACTGCTCGGACATGACACGCGTGTTCGTCCTCGGCGCTCCGGCTCCCTGGCAGGTCGAGATTCATGAGGTCGTCGCGAGCGCTTTACACAGTGCGGTAGCGGCTACCGAAGCGGGAGTACCGGCGCGAGATGTCGACAGGGCCGCCCGAGACGTTATCGTGGGGGCTGGTTTTGGAGACCGATTCGGGCATGGAACGGGTCATGGTGTGGGATTAGAGGTTCATGAGAGACCGAGCGTGAACGCGCGTTCCAGGGATACGCTGAAGGCGGGCAACGTGGTCACGATCGAGCCCGCGGTGTATCTTCCGGGCCGAGGCGGAGTCAGGCTGGAGGAAATGGTGGTGGCGCGCGAGGGCGGCCCTGAGGTGCTTACCCGCTTTCCCCTTGTCCTGAGAGAGCTCTGAGAGAGCGGTCGGGAGG
>JABDQB010000099.1 GCA_013042495.1 Gemmatimonadota bacterium | reverse complement strand
CGTGAAGACCCTTGCCCGGCCCGCGGTTCTTGCCACGGCGCCCCTGCTGGTGGCCGCCACGATCGCGATCGCCGGCCCGCCCTGGATCAGCATCGAGTACCCCCCGAACCGGTTGGACAGTCAGACGCGCGGCGCGCTGGCGCTGGTGCGCATCTATCATCACGAGAACGCCGGTCAGTTCCCGGTCGAGGGTACGGCCGAGGGCATGGTGGACGGAGAGCGTACGTCTCTTCCCCTGAAGTTCACGCCAGTCGGGGACGAGGGAGTCTGGGCGGTATGGGGCGAGATTCCCGTTGAGGGGAACTGGGTCCTGGCGATCCACGGTACCGACGGGGTCTCGAAGGCCGAAGTCTCGATACTGGCAGCACTGGCCGACGGCAACCAGGAAATCTCGTTCGTGAAGGTTCCACGCAGCCGCCAGGGCAACTGGCCGCGGGCCGCAACCGACCGCGACGTCGAGTCGATGCTTCACGCGGCCGTGGCGATGGCCGAGGCGCAGGGTCGAAGCCCGTTTTCCGCCATCACCATCGGCGAAGCAGCGATGGGACTCGGCGGGGCGCTGTTGCTCATTCCGTTCGGGTTGGCCGCGATGCGACGGCGGGAGCGCGAGTCGGCCTAGACCGAGGAGTGGGTTCCCGCCGCCCTGCCTCAGGCAGACGGCGGGATGCCCCTCCCTCGAGCGGCCTAACACGTCAACGGTGCGCCGGGCTATACTGGGACATGGACATCAAGACGTGGGGCCCGATTCAGGTTGTCATCTTCTGGCTCGTCTTAGTCATCTTCGGCTTGCCCGTCTGGCTTGTTCTCTCCCTCATAGGCTCGATGCTGACGGACCGGTTCCAGTGGCAGGCGTGGTTCGAGCTCATCCCGATCCTTCTGGCCTTCCTCGTGGTCTTCAGCGTCGTGGGCCTCGGACTAGTGGTGACCCTGAGATGGCTGGACGGTCGGCCGGCGAGATCTGCGGACTAGGCCAGCGGGCCTGAACACGCAGGCTATGCCTCCTCGAGACTGGCCTTCAGGTCGCCGAGCAGCGCCATGTAGATGGGGTGACAGAATTCGTAGCCGGCCTCGTCGTTTCCTTGCCAGGCGGATGTCCACTCGACGAGTGAACCGGTGCCGTCCGGGCTCGCCTTGACCTCCACCCGGCCCACGTAGTTGCTGATTTCCGCGCTCGAGATCGGGGAAGGCCCCTCGTCGATCGTATACGAGAATGCGTGACCCGCCTCGTCCACCTCCCGCAGGGTCTCGTGGAAGACACCGTTCAGCACGCGGCCTGCGCCGATCTGGTCACCCGCTGGCTCACCGACCGTTTCCAGGGACGTGATGACGTTCGGGGCCCAGCTTGTATCGTGGAAGTTGCGGATCGCTTCCCAAACCTGCTGGGGCGGGACACCGATGACGATCGATTGATACGTGGATCCCATGCGTAGCACCTCGAGGCCAGTGTGTGGGAGAATCGCGGATGCCTATGTGGCGCTCCGACTTCATTTACCCAATTACGCCACGAAGCGTCTCGAGTGGAAGACTCGTGAAGCGGGGGCGCGCGGCGGTCAGGTGGGAGTCAATCCGTTCTTCTTTCCTACTGCCCGTGCGCCCGGCCAACGCAATCGCATACATTGTGTCGATCACCTCTACCCCCGGAGGCCGAGGAAGCCATGGTCCGCACTGAGTTCATTGCTACCGGCATGTACGTACCCGAGCGCGTCGTCACGAACCAGGAGCTCGAGGGATACATGGACACCTCGGACGAATGGATCCGACAGCGCTCCGGCATCGAGGAACGCCGGTGGGCCGCGGAGGATGAGGGCGGATCTGACATGGCGAAGGTCGCCACCGAGCGGGCGCTGGAGGCCGCCGGGATGGAGGCGGATGAGATCGACTGCATCGTCCTGGCGACGATCAGCCCCGATCATTTCTTCCCCGGCACCGGTGTGTTTCTGCAGCGGAAACTGGGTGTGACCGGTGTTCCCTGCCTCGACATCCGCAATCAGTGTACCGGGTTTCTGTACGGCCTCGAAGTCGCGGATGCCTTCATCAAGACGGGCCAGTATCGCCGCATTCTCCTGGTCGGCACCGAGGTACACTCCTCCGGTATCATTCTCTCGACCGAGGGCCGCGACACGGCCGTCCTATTCGGGGATGGCGCCGGCGTGGCGATCCTGGGCCCCACCGAGGAAGACGGACGCGGTGTGCTTGGCGTGCGCACCCACGCCGACGGGCAACACGCGGAGAAGCTCTGGGCACCGGCACCGGCCTGCGTGAACAAGCCGTTCATCACAAAGGCGATGATCGATGAGGGGCTTACGCGACCTTTCATGGAGGGTCGGGACGTGTTCAAACACGCAGTCACCAAGATGCCTGCAGCGCTGAACGAAGTGCTGGAGATCGGTGGGTTCTCGATCGAAGACCTGGACATGGTGATCCCGCACCAGGCGAACATGCGGATCGCCCAGGCGGTGGCGAAGGGGCTCGGGCTCACGGACGACAAGATGTACATCAACATCCAGCGCTACGGAAACACCACCGCCGCCAGCATTCCGATCGCGCTGCACGAGTGCGTCCAGGAGGGCGCCATCCAAAGGGGCGACCTGGTAGGCTTCACCGCCTTTGGCTCCGGCTTCACGTGGGGCGGCGCGCTGGTGCGCTGGTAAGCCGTCGTCCGGCCGGTCCGGCCCACTCGACGCGAGCCCGAACGGAGGACTGCGCATGGGCCTCAGGGAACCGAATTCTCTCATTGGCGAGTGGCTGGAATCGGGCTGGTTGCTGGGAATCGGCATCGGCGGCTTGATCCTCATCCTGCTCGGGCTCAAGCGGGACGATGTCCTTGGCCCGATCTTCGTGCTGATGGGGGTGGCCCTCGCCGCCCTCGGTTTCGGGGCGCAGTTCCTCGGCTGGAATCCGTTGTCGCTGTAGCAAGGCCCCGTGGTCAGAGGCGGTTCAGTCGTCCTCCAGGTTCACCACGATCTCCCCGAACGGCATGTCCTCGGCCGCGAGCACGAAGGCAGCCGTAGGCATATCCTCCACGGCGTCGCGCATCCGCCCATAATACGAGAGGAACTCCTCGTCCGGATCCCTCATTCCGAGGAGGATCAGGTCGGCTCCCCTCGACGACTCCCGCATGATCTCCACGAACGGCCGGCCGTCGGACACAAGCACCTCGGACATTGCCCCGCTACGCATGGTGCGCACGATGGCCTCAAGGTTGGGCTTCGCACCCGTGGCCGCTTCCGGCGACTGTACGAGCATCTTCACCCGGACATCGGCCCCTCTCCACGGCACGCTCGTCTGAAGCAGGTATGCGAGGGTGAGCATCAGGCCGCCGTTGCCCTTAAGCCCCCCCCACCAAACGTCGATCCGCTGCCGGCGCCCGAACCGCAGCTCGTCATTGTGGTGCAACATCACCACGTTTCGGCGCCCCTCGTGGAATCGGGCGATCATCTGGCAGTAGGCCTCCCAGTGCTCCGGTACCTCGCTGGCACCCAGCAGGTACGTGTTGGGCGACAGCTCGCCCAGCCCGTAGGCCTCGACCAGGCGCTGCGCCCCCTCGTACGGGTCCGGCGCCCGGATCAGCCGGATCAGCGCTTCGACCCCCCGGCGCCCGAGGTAGTCGTGGATCATGGCTTCCATGGAACGCTGTCGATCCAGCGTCACGTTCGTGTCGGTTATGACGCTGGCCACCGTGACGAGGGCCCGCCTGTGCGACAGCCAGTCCGCAAACTGGATCAGGTACCAGCGCCGGGTGGGGGAGCCGGACAGGACCAGGAGGTGCGGGCGCCAGTTCTTGGGATCGCTGGTCGTGCGAAGACGAAGCAGCCCGGCCCGCGTGAGCGCCAGCCAGATGCCGCGCCGCACGTCGCCCCACGCGCTCTTCAACTCGCGGCGCTCCAGCCAGATGTAGATGCCGAGCACGACCACGATCGCGACCACCGTCGCGGCCGCGTTCACGAGGAACATGACGCTCGCGCAGCCGACGGCCCCAAGCGCCGACAGGAACCACGGTACACGGAAAGTCGGACGGAACGAGGGGCTGCCAAGCAGGCGTTCCAGACCGGCCGCGACGTTGAGGACGCCGTACGTGGTGAGGAAGAACATCGTCAGCACGGGCGCGATCAGGTTCAGGTTGCCGAGCCCCACGGCGGCCAGCGCGATCCCCAGGGTGACTGCCGTTCCGGCGCGAGGCGTGTCCTCGGCCCCGCTCCCCTTGCCGAGCCAGCGCAGCTGTCGGGGCAGCACTCCGTCGCGCGCCAGGGCCTGCAGCACGCGCGGCGCGCCCATGACGCTTCCGACGGCGCTGGACAGCGTTGCGCCCCACACACCGAGGATGATGGCGTCTCCCCACAGCGCCATGCGGCGCATGATCAAGGGGTCGCTAATCAACTGGTCGGCATCCGCCCGCAATGCGAGGAACAAGGGCAGGGTCATGTAGATGGCGTAGCCCACCAGCACAGCCGCGATCGTGCCCTTCGGAATTGACTTGCTGGGCTCCTTCAGGTCGCCAGACATGTTGACGCCTGCCATGATTCCCGTGACGGCGGGGAAGAACACGGCAAAGACCACCCAGAAATCCTCGCGCGGAATGTCGGCC
>JABDQB010000191.1 GCA_013042495.1 Gemmatimonadota bacterium | reverse complement strand
GTCTCGTCTCCGGTGGTCCGTGAACGCCAGAAGCCGTTGCCTGTGCTTCCCTTCCTCTTGGGATTCGTAATGACATCTCGATGCTCGAGGGTCATGCCAGGTACGAACACGGCTTCCCTGATCGCGTCCGAGATGTCGGGCGGAGTCTCCGGATGCGCGGCGATCCAAGCCTCGCGCTCGACCAGACCGCTGACGTCCGACCTGGCGCCGCCAGCCTCACCCGGCAAGTAGGCGTTTCCGGCGCATGCCGTGACCGCGATACAGAGCAAGCTTGCTGCGATTCGTTTCCACATTGTTCTCATGATTCCCCGGTTTGCAGAGGCGCATGGCGCGCCCACCTGATGTGACGAAGGTCCGTGAGACTGGAGAATGCTCCCCCGCCGACGGCCGCGCCAGCTTCTCACCCCGGGATGATACCGGGACAACTCTCGAACAAGACAGCAGCAGCAGTAGCGAGGCTCACGCCTACCAGAAACAACTGCGGTAGTCGGTCCCCATGTCGCTGCGCTTCTCTGCAGTGAGGGCAGAGGCGTGCGTCATCAGGGATAACCGCCTCGCAATTACTGCACTGCTTCACGATGATCCTCCCGCCCTGGCCGTGTCTGGCGTAGTCAATACATCATCCGATACTCCAGCGGCATCCTCGCTGATCCACCTGACCAGAAGAGTGCCTCCGACTATGATAGTCAGATAGTTGAGGAAGAAACGCCACACGGCGGTATAGGCGACGAGCAGCCGATCCTCGAGGAACGGACTCATGAGGGCCGGGGCCAGCATCTCGCCGATCCCGCTTCCGCTGGGCGTCGGCATGAAATAGAGAAGGAACTGCAGCAGAATATGGAGGGTGACTACGTTCCAGAAGCCCGCGTCGACACCGAAACCACGCAGTACCACCCAGCCAAGGACAAACCGAGCACCGAACTGAAGCACGTTGGAGAGGACGGCGAGGAGCAGTGCCAGCTTCCCCTTCCGGCCATAGATGATCAGGCTGCCGTGGAGCTCCTGAAGCACCTTGAGGACCTTGCGCACCCGAACAGTGGGCCCGAACAGCCGCAATAGAAGGAGCCGGGGCAGGCGCGGCGCAACGGCCACCAGAATCACCGCCAGCCCGATCCCCGCGAAACCCAGTGCGGACCACTCGAAGAGAGTAGCGGCCGAGATATTGGCGACGGGGAGCCGAATGTCTTCGATGGCCCCCGCCGCGCCGAAGAACCAGGCCGCGAAGCCTGCCAGCGACAGGAAGGTCAGGTTGACGATCACGCTGGCAAAGTTGATGGCCACCGTGCGACCGAGAGACACGCCGCTTCTGACCAGTCCATATAGCAGAGCGGGTCCGCCGCCCGTGCCGGACGGCGTCAGATAGGCGAGGGCCGCCGAGACGCCTCCTATCTGAACACAGCGCCTGAACGGGATGCGAATCTGAAGAGGCCGCGTGAGGAGCCAGATGCGCACCCCACTTCCGAACCAGTCCATGGACGCCAGCGCCAGCGCCGGCAGGGCCCAACGGAGGTCGAAGTTCCGAAATCCGTCGATACTGCCGCGAAGGTCATGCGTGATCAGAAAGAGAGCCGCAAACCCGAGCAAGGTAGCGATCAAGAATACCGTGATCCCGGCGCGGACCGCGCCAGGAGGCAGGCTGATTCCGGAGGTGGCGCTCGACGCTCGTTGTTCGGGCATTCGTTCCGGATTCCGTGGGACATGACGTCGCGGGAGGTTCGAACCCGGACCTCCCGCCCAAGCGATCACAGCGAGTGCTTGGCAATCGCTACTCGGGTCGCATAGCATAATACGGCATGAAGACTCTACGGGGGAGCGCGGCTCCGCTCCACGACACTGAAGGGGTATCGGTGTGAAGAGGTACCCAGCGTACGACCCACCAGAGTACGTGAATTGGGTGGCCGACGCCCGGCTGCTCGATTCGTACCGGGCCACCCTGGCACGCGAGCCCGCTCGCGCCGAACTCGTGGAAGGTCTGGAAGGCGCCACCCTTCTTGCCCTGTATCGGGGCCTACTCCGCTTCCGCCTTCATGACATTTCGCTGAAGAGGTGGGTGAAGCGAGGCGTCATATCCAAGGCGTGGTTGGGGACCGGAGAAGAAGCGGTGACGATTGGCGTCGTTCAGGCGCTGCGACGCTACCCGGGCGGCGACGTGGTGGCCCCCATGATCAGGAATGCTGGAGCGTGCTGCGAGATGGGCATCCCGATGGCCGACCTGCTTCGCTCCTATCTCGGCACGGCCGACTCACCCACGCGCGGCCGTGACCTTCACCTTGGAGATATGGACCGCGGAGTGGTGGCACCGATCAGCATGGTGGGATCCGTGTCGACGGTCGTGAACGGATACGCTCTGGCGTTTCTTCGACGGTCGGAGGACCGGGTCGCCGTGACCTGGATCGGAGACGGTTCGACCAAGAGCGGTGAGGTCCATGAGGCATTGAATTTTGCGGCCGTCCAACGGCTCCCGGTGGTATTCGTGATCCAGAACAATCAGGTGGCGCTCGGCACGCACTTCCGACAACATCACCGGGCCGAAGACTTCTCAGGTTGGGGAGCGGCATACGGCATGGCTGCTCACAAGGTCGACGGGAACAACGTCTTGGACGTTCACGCTGCGGCGATCGGTGCCGTAGCGGAGTGCCGTGCCGGACGTGGTCCAGTGATGATCCTTGCGGAGACGTTCCGCATGGGTGGGCACGCCACGCACGACGAACGAGAGGCGCGGGAGATGATGAGCCGGGAGACGTTTCAGGAATGGGGACGGCGCGACCCTGTAGGTTTGTACGAAGAGTACCTCGCGGCCATCGGTAGGCCGCTGACGGCGCCGGACGGGGAGGAAGCAGTGCCCGCTGGGGACCCGGTCGCCTGGAACCGCGAGCTCATGAGTCGGATTGAAGCGGATGTGCTTCGGGAGGTCGAGCACGCGGAAGACGAGGCGCTCGGTAGTCGGGAAACATCGATCCCAGAGGCCGGGCCGAATGAAGTACGAGACTGCTATTCCTGAAGGCGATCGCGGGCGGCGTGAAACAAACCACTGAGCGTAGCCCCATCCTCGGGAACGGTGGCGTATGAGAGCCGCTGGAACCACCCGCCCATGTCCCCGGCGCGCAAGGCTTTGAGGACGCGACTCGCGACTCGCCGGGTGGCACCGCGGCCTCCCTCGGGCACCCCGATCAGGATCAGGTCGTCCACGTAGCGTGCGACCAGGTCATATTCTCGCAGTTCTGCCCGTGCGGTGGCCACCGCCCTCTGCAGGCCTTCGAGGTCCGGTGGGCACAACACGAGGACGAGAAGGCCAAAGCAGCGTCCGTATCGGCGGCACCGCTTCAACTCTGCTCCGGCTAGCACGTCGAACCCCTCTCGGTTGTATATCCCCGTAAACGGGTCGCGATAAGGCAGGAAACTCACACCGTCGCTCAGGTGGCGGCCGACTCGAAGGGCCCGCTGGAACTGCGACTCGCCTGTGCCCTCACGCTGCTCGCGAAGACGCGCGGCGACGTTTGCGGCCATCTCGAAGCTCTCCATGAGGAGGCGCAAGCGGTCGAGATTCGGAGCCCGTCGGAGCCGCTGCCAGTCGGCCTGGAGTCTCCAGAGCATGCCCTCCAGTTCCGCGGCAAGGCCTTCGATCGTCAATGCGACAGTCTCCCTCGTCGCGACTGCGCGAGGCGCGGATCTCCGAGGGCGCGTTCCCCCCAGCGCGACGATCAACCTGGCGGATCGGTGGACGCAGCCTTGTAGCAGGGAAACGAGCCGGTCGAGATCACTCTCTTCATCTCCATCGACCACCGCTTTCCATCGCCTTACGGCTTCCCAGACCTTCGCATCCAGATCTCGGCTGGCCGAAACGACCTCACGCGGCGTCGGGCGTCCGCGAGGTGGGCTGTCGTCAGCGGTTTCCCACTTCGTCGCCGGGTCCGAAGGCTGCCGCGGGTCGGCGTCTGCCGCCAGTACCTCCAGGGCCTCCGAGAACCGCCGGGTCCGAAGTCGGATATCGGAAAGCGTCTCGGGGGACGGGTCGTCCCGGAAGGACCGCCAGTCGTCACGCAGACGGCGAAGCTGGCGCTCGAGTCCTCTGAGTCGGGCCAGAAGCCTGTAT
>JABDQB010000186.1 GCA_013042495.1 Gemmatimonadota bacterium | reverse complement strand
GGACCAGTTCATCCAGCCGGACCGGGTCGCAGGGATCGAGATCTACAACAGCCCCGCGAGTGTTCCGGTGCAGTACAACCTCTTCTCCGCCTGCGGGGTGATTGTCTTCTGGACCCGGCACGGGGGGTAGGTAGCACCACCAGGAGAAACCAGCCCCACCGCCCGAACCGGCAGTGGGGCTGGTTTCTTTCCATCCATCCAACGCGCCCGCCAGGACTCGAACCTGGGACCCCCGGCTTAGAAGGCCGGTGCTCTATCCAGCTGAGCTACGGGCGCTCGCCGCGAGCAGGTTCCCACCGCCGGTTTCACAACGAAGCTCGCGGCGGGGATTGAACCCGCGACCTCATCCTTACCAAGGATGCGCTCTACCCCTGAGCTACGCGAGCCAGCACTGCTCCGGAACCGGCCTTACAGGGGCGGAGGGACTCGAACCCCCAGCCGCCGGTTTTGGAGACCGGTGCTCTACCAGTTGAGCTACGCCCCTTGGCTCCGGCATGGCTGGGGGCAGATTTGAACTGCCGACACCCGCGTTTTCAGCGCGGTGCTCTACCAAGCTGAGCTACCCAGCCTTACTCGTCGTTCTGCTTCGTGTACGCGGCTGCGCGCTATAAGCTCCGGGGGTGGGATTCGAACCCACGACCTAGTGGTTAACAGCCACCCGCTCTGGCCACTGAGCTACCCCGGAATGCGTCGCCGGACACTGTCTGCCGCTCACATCGATCGAGCGGCCCACAGGCTCACAGCATGTTGTCAAACAACCCGAATTCGCAAGAAAAGCGCCCCGCCTGGCGCTGCCAGGTTCAGGGGCGGGATCCGACACAATAGCGGGGGCAGGATTCGAACCTGCGACCTTCGGGTTATGAGCCCGACGAGCTACCAGACTGCTCCACCCCGCAACGGGCCCCGATGGTACGCGTCGACCCCCCGTCTGTCAACCCGATTGTGCCCTCCGCTTGCCGGTTTCCCGGGCCTCCCCTAACGTCGGGCCATGTCCTCCGAACGGGCCTTGCCGGCCGGCCTTCTATCCGCGTTGCGAGCTGTCGTTCAGCCCGGCGCGGTATTCGACGAACGTGACCGGCTCATAGCCTATGAGGCCGATGCGCTGACTACATCCAGGGGTCTCCCCGATGCGGCCGTCTTTCCTGCCGATCGAGACGAGCTCATCGAAGTGATCCGCTTGCTTCATGAAGCGAGAGTCCCGTTCGTGGCGAGGGGTGCGGGCACCGGCCTGGCGGGCGGTGCCGTTGCCCGGGGTGGAGTGCTGGTCTGCACGACTCGCATGCACCGGATACTCGAAGTGGACGCTGCAGCGCAGACGGCCCTCGTGGAACCGGGGGTGTTGACGGACGCCATCAATGGGGCAGCCGAAGAGTACGGTTTGCGCTATTTGCCCGATCCGGCCAGCGCCGCCGCGTGCACGATCGGTGGAAACGTCGCGATGAACGCGGGAGGACCGCACTGCCTGAAACATGGGGTGACCTCCGACCACGTGGCGGCGCTGGAGGTCATCCTGCCGGATGGGACACCTCTCGTGGTCGGGCGCGGCGCGGATGGCGGCCTGGACCTGGCCGGAATCTTCACGGGGTCCGAAGGCACGCTCGGCGTGATCAGCCGGATTCGTGTCAATCTCGCTCCCGTTGCGGCCGGTGTGCGGACTTTCCTCGCTCTGTTCGACAGCGTGGCGGACGCAGGCCGGGCCGTTGGAGAGATTTTCGATGCCGGGGTCGTTCCCGTCGCGCTGGAGCTCGTGGACCGGGAGACGATAGCCGTAGTCGAATCGTCGATATTCGCGGCCGGGCTGCCGCTCGACACCGAGGCAGCCCTGGTCGTCGAATGCGAGGGCGACCCGGACGAGGCCGTCGAGGACCTCGAGGAGGCCGAAAAGGCCGTCATGAATTGTGGCGCCAGGGAGGTCCGTCACGCTCACACGGACCAGGAGCGCCTCGCCATCTGGCAAGCCAGGAAGAAGGCGTATGGAGCGCTGGGCCGGCTGGCGCCCGACGTCTTCGTCCAGGATGCGGCCGTCCCACGGTCGACGCTGCCAGATCTTCTGCCCCGGTTCATGGAGATCGCTCGCCGGCACGACCTCCGGATCGCAAACTTTTTCCATGCCGGCGATGGCAACGTGCATCCGAATCTGCTGTTCGACCGTCGCGATCCCGACCAGGTGACCCGCGTCCAGGACGCCGGCGCCGAGATCATGGCTTTGTGCGTGGAGGCCGGGGGAACCATCACGGGAGAGCACGGAGTCGGTGCGGATAAGGTTCGTCACATGGGCCTGGTGTTCGGCAGCGATGAGTTGGAGATCATGCGGGCCGTCAGGGAGGCGACGGATCGCCTCGATCTCGCAAACCCGGGCAAGCTGCTGCCGGAAGCGGTCGGGGACCTCACCGGGTGAAAACCTACCGGCCCGAATCGGAGCTCGATTTGAGGGAGTGGGTCGAGTCGTCCACCGATCGGTTGGTGGACGAGCGAGCGCCAGCCGTGACGGGCGCGCCCCTGGACCGTTCGCCGACCGGACTGGGGACGCTTCCCCGATCCAGCGTCTCGACGACCCACCTCTCTCACGTTGTCGACTTCCGGCCGCGGGACCTCACCATTACGGTGGGGGCCGGGATGCGAATGTCGGCTCTCGCCCGGATCGTAGACGAAGAGGACCTTTGGTTTCCATTCGCGGAAGCGCCGGACGACCGATCGATCGGCGGGTGGATAGCCGCGGCCCCTGTCGGCGAGTTCGATGCCAGCTTCGGCCCCGTTCGCCGGCACGTTCTCGCCTGCACGCTGCTTCTTTGGGACGGTCGAAGTACGTCCTGGGGGCGTCCTGTGATGAAGAACGTCGCCGGCTACGATGTCCCGAAGTTGATCTGCGGAAGCCGCTCCCGGCTCGGGATCGTGACTGCGGCGACCCTTCGGTTGTGGCCTCGCCCCCGGATCCTCCGGCGGTTCGAACTTACCGGTGAATCCCTCCACGACGTTCAGGCGGCGTTGTCCGGTATGCCGCGACTCGAGGCCGTGCGCTGGCGGGTCAAGGCCGGTATGACGGAGCCGCCGTCCATGACCGTCTCGATCGCTGGCGGGCCGAAATCAGTGTCGGCGAGGGCGGAGAAACTCGAAGCCTGGGCCCGGGATCGAGGGGTGGATATCCGTGAGCAGGAGCGCGAGGCGACGTCCTCCGGCAGCGTCGGCGTAGAGCGACCGGTTCGCCCCGGCACCAGCGCCGCCTACCGCGTTACGTTCGGACGCGGCTATCTTTCCGCCGGCCTGAAGGACGTGAACCGCCGGCTCGCGAGGGAGTTGGATCCGTGGACCGTCGAGGCGTACCCGGCGATCGGCGTGGTTCGCGTGTCGACCCAGCGGCAAGAAGCCGCGGGACAGCGACACGCTCCCGCCTGGCTGACCACGTTGGCCGAGGCGGGCGGACGGGTGGGCGTGGCCGGACCGTCTCTCGACGCGCCGTCCGTCCGCATCGAGCGAGGAGGCCATGCGGAACACGAAGCGGCACGAAGAATGAGAAGCATCGGAGCGAGGGAGATCGAGAGCCGCTGGCTGGCGGCTTTTGGCGGGCTCCAGGTTCCCTGGCAGGCTGACTACCTGTGATACGCCGGGAGGCACTCATAAACCGACCCGTTCTTTGCACGGCAAGCCCGAGCACCAAAACGTGGCGCCGCATTGCGGTGGCCGGAGCGTCAGCCGGGCTGACCTTGTGCGTCTTTCCGGCGGTTGCGGCCGCGCAGGCGGACTACAGGGGTCCGGGGGTCGTTCCTCCGGCCGACGTGTACGTCGGCAACCTCGACGGTGCCCACGAATCGGCCATCCCTCTCTGGCGGACCGGCACGGATGAGCAGAGGACACTGTGGGTACACTTCACGGACCCTCCACCCGAGCGGCAGGAGTTTTGGGACGGAACCCTGCGCGCCATGGAGGCGTGGAACGTCGTGGGCGGCGTTCCGCTGGTGTTCGAGCTTACCGAGCACCCGCGTGCGGCAGATGTGGAGTTTCGCTGGATCCGCCGGTTCGAAGCCCACCAGGCGGGAACCACGGACTGGGAAACGGATGGAGAGGGCTGGTTGAGCTCGGCCGTGGTGACCCTGGCGACGGAGCATGAAGGGGGCACGCCGATGAGCGACGAATTCCTGTTCCTGGTCGCCCTGCATGAACTCGGGCACGTGGTCGGTCTCCCTCACAGCGACGACCCGAGCGACGTAATGCACGCGGGAAACCGTAATATGAACCTGTCGGATAGGGATATCCGTTCGGCGCGGCAGTTGTACGAGAGACTTCAATCAGAAATGGTTACCGTTCCATGAAGATATACACGCGTAGGGGGGACACCGGCCGCACGAAGTTGTTCGGTGGACTCGAGGTCTCGAAACACGACGCCCGGGTGGCGGCCTACGGCACGCTGGACGAGCTCAATGCGTGTCTGGGCGTGGTTCTCGCGCTCGATCAGGACGACGAGCTTGGCACGGCAGACCTGAGCCGCGTGCAGGAAGACCTGTTCGTTCTCGGGTCGCGACTGGCCTCGGCCCGCCCGGAGCGGGAGATCGAACGCGGAACGATTCCTGCTCTCGAACCGAATCGGATCCGTGATCTCGAGGAGTGGATCGATCGACTCGACGAGGAGCTGCCTCCCCTGACAGCGTTCGTGTTGCCGGGAGGCTGCAGCGCTGGCGCTCAGCTGCATGTGGCGAGGACCGTATGCCGACGTGGGGAGCGCAAGGTAACGGCTTTGGTCGAGGCCGACCCCGCTTTGAGCCGCACGGTGATTCCGTATATTAATAGGTTGTCGGATCTTCTGTTCACGCTGGCACGGGCCGTCAATCTCCGTGCGGGCCGGCCGGAAACCATGTGGCTGCCGGGGCGTCCGCGTGAAAGCGTCCCGACCCCAACCGACGAAGTGTAGAGGCTCTTGACTGACCAGACATCTGACACGGAATCGTCGTCCGAATTCGTTGACACCGCTGCAGACGACGAGCTCGCGAGGCTGGTAGAAGAGACGGTGAACGCGCTCCTCAAGGCGGTGCGCTCCCGCCAGACCTACGTGGCCGGCAATCCGCTGATCGAGAAGTTCTACTCGGAACTGTGCGTGAAGCTCGCCGCGACCTGGCAAGAGTTGCCCGATGTCTCGCTCGAGATCGACGAGGGCCGACTGCTGTGGCGAGACCGGGAAGTGTATTCCAAGCCTGTGGCGCCGGACAATTTCGCCTTTCGCTTCTTCAAGGATGGTATCCGGCAACTGGCCCTTCTTCCCGGGGTGGAGGAGGGAGAGCTGGCCGAGTTCATTGAGCTCTTTGCTCGCTCCCGGCCGGCACATGATGACGATCTCCTGGCCACTCTCTGGCATCGGGACTTCAAGGCGGTCCGCATCGACTATGTGGACATCATGGAGGACGATGGCTCCGAGGTGCCAAGACCCGACCGTAACGCGGGCGCCGGCGACACCCTTGAAGACATGACGGAAATCGAGGCTGTACTCGAATCGGGGACGGTCACGGAAGAAGCGCCGGATGAGTTTTCTGATATCGCTCTTGGCGAGCCAGACCTGTTGTACCTGAAGCGGGAAATGGAGGTGGAGTGGGCGCGGCCGATCGTCCACGATGTGACGCTCGCGCTTCTCGACCAGTTTGAAATGCGAGACCAGGAGCGCAGGCGGCAGGTCGTGGACATCCTGCGCGAACTGCTTCCTCGTCTACTCGCCGAACTCGATTTCAGCAACGTCGCGCTGATCGTGAACGAGCTTCAGTTGCTCGCCAACAAGACGGGGGAGAACGAGACACAGGAACTCGTCACTTCGCTGCTCCGGGACATGAGCGAAGCGATGGCCGAGATGGTGAGCGTGGTGGACGCGGAAGGACTCTCTCCAGGTACAGATGAACTGGCCGCGCTTGTCGGGGCGCTGCAGGCCGAAGCCATTCCGACCCTGGTAAGGGCGATCCCCGCTGTTCCGAATCGACAGACACGGGATCGGCTGGCCGAGGCGCTGGACCGGCTGGTCGAATCGAACCCCGGATACGTGGTGGACCTGCTCTCGGCCGAGGATCCCATGCTGGCGGCGGAAGCGGCCCGAATCGTCGGCCGCATCGGACTCCACGAGGCCGAACCGTATCTGGTGGAACTGTCTAACCGCCCGGAAGATGTCACCCGCCAGGCCGCGATCGAGGCGCTGGCGATCCTCGGCTCTTCGGTCGGGGCCGAAGCACTGTCTACGGCTCTGTCGGACCCCGGAAGAGACATTCGGATAGCGGCCGTGAAGTCCATCGTCGCCGTCCGCCCGGAAGGGGCGAGCGCACTTCTCGCCGAGATCATCGGCGGGTCCGACAGCGCGGATCGAGATCAGGGTGAGCAGATGGCTTTCATGCGGGCCTACGCCGTGCTTGCCGGCGACGAGGCCGTCCCCCTGCTGGCGAAGGTCCTGAACGGGCGACGATGGTGGGGTGGGCGACGGGCGCCCGTGACTCGAGCGTGCGCCGCTCGGGCCCTGGGAGTGGTCGGTTCCCCGACGGCGAGATCCGCTCTCGAGAAAGCAGCGTCCGACAAGGCGGCCCCGGTGAAGAGCGCGGTTCGCGTGGCTCTCAAGAGCTTCAACAACGATTCGGACGAGCGCTTGGAAGCGGCGGTTCTTCCCGAAGATGACGAAAGAGCCCTGGTGGACGACCCTCTGGACCTGGACATCGAGATCGAGGATACAACCGGGAAGGAGGGCTCATCATGATGAGCTCTCAGCACCCCGGCACGGGTATTCTCTCAGCGATGTATGGAGCGGTCCGTGCGTTGCAACTGTACCCGCTCGAGAACGAAGTCGTGAAGCGCGGACTGGTCGAGGTCAAGGAACAGGCGGACTCGATCCTCAAGCTCGAGGGCGGCCTCAGCATCTGGGTTGCTGGAAACTACATGTTCGTCAACGACCTGCAGGTGAAACTCGACCTGCACGACTACGCTTCACTCTCGGCGTTCCGGGAGGTATTGCGCAGTCACGGGGTCGGACGGATGGAGGCCAGCCCCAAGTCAAGCGCCGAAGACTGGCAGGCCTTTCTCACACTGATCGCGGCCGATCCGGAGCCTGGTCAGCCACCACTCGAGGCGCTGCAGGCAGAACTCCAGAAGAACGGGGTGTCTCGCATCAGCGTCGGTCCTCCTTCGGCCATGTTCGAGGGCAGCGATGCCCAGCAGTCCGCCGAAGCGGCGCGACACACTTACACCCGGTCAGTCAAGGTCGCTCGTGACATGATGGAGGGTCTCGTCCTGGGGAAAGCGATCGGCGCCCGGCGAGCGGAACGTGCGGTGCTGGCCGTAGTTGACCAGGTGCTCCAGGAGCCGGCGACGATGCTCGGGATGCTCACGCTCCGCGACTTCGACGACCATTCCTACGTTCATTCTGTAAACGTGGCCATTCTCTCCGTGGCCCTCGGCGACTACCTGGGGTTCAACCGGGAACAGCTTTTCGAGCTCGGGTTTGCGGCCCTGTTCCACGACATCGGCAAAGTGCTGATCCCACCCGCGGTCCTGAACAAGATGGGGTGGTTGAACGACGAGGAATGGCGATTGGTGAGCCAGCACCCTGACTTCGGCCTGTTGATGATGTTCAGTGTCGAGGGGTCCGAAGACTTGCCGTATCGCGCCATGCTGGCGGTGTACGAACACCACATGAAGCCTGATTTATCGGGGTATCCTCGTGTCATACGGCGGCGGCGCCAGGGCCTGTTCGCCCGGATCATCGCGCTTACCGAAGCGTATGACGCGGCGATCTCGAACTACAGCAAGCAGTTCCTTCCCTGCTCGCCCGATGAGGCGATTCGGCAACTCCGGGAGGCGGAGACCGGCGCGTATGACGCCGTCATCACGCGCGCGTTCGTCAACATGATGGGGATCTTCCCGGTCGCGACGCTCGTCATTCTGGACACGGGCGAAATGGGTGTGGTGGTGGCGCCGAATCCGAACCCGAAGTCACTCAGTCGTCCCCTGGTGCGGATCATTGCGAACTCGGACGGCGAACGCGTGGGCGACGGCCCCATCCGTGACCTCACGGAGCGCGATCCGGAGACTAACCAGTATCGACGCAGCATCGCACGATCCACGGATCCGGAGCGGTACGGAATCAGCGTCGCCGACCATGTCGCCTGAGGACGGGTCCGAACCCGTGGTGCATCGCGTTGCGTTCGAGGTTCCTGCGGACCGCGGTATCCTTCGGGGCGACATCCGGCACCTGGCGCACGACTCGACCGAGGACGCGCAGGGCCTGGCGAATAGTGTGATCGTCGTCTGTCATGGCTTCAAGGGATTCAAGGACTGGGGGTTCTTCCCCTATGTCGCGGAGAGCCTCGCGAGCCGCACCGGAGCGACCGTCGTGTCGTTCAACTTCTCGGGCTCCGGTATTGGTCCCGATCTGGAGACCTTCACGGATCTTGAAGGCTTCGCTCGTAACACGTTTTCGCGCGAAGTGTCGGACCTGCAGGCGATCCTGGATGGCGCGGGGGCCGGACAACTCGGTGACGTCCGTCTCGATCCGCCAGGCTCGGTCGGCGTGCTCGGACACAGCCGTGGAGCCGCCGCCGCGATCCTGGTTGGTGCCCGGCGGCCTGAGATACGGGCCGTGGCGACCTGGGCCGGCATCGGTTCGGTATATCGGTACGAGGATTGGTTCGCCGAGTCGCTGGGAGACGGTGATGAAATGGAGGTCCTGAACGCACGCACGGGCCAGCGACTGCCCATCTATCGCGATGTGCTGGACGATCTCCGGGCCAACCGCGCCGAACTGGACATGCAGGAAGCTGCCGGGCGCCTCGGCCCGGCTCTTTTGGTCGTCCACGGAGCGGCGGACGAGGCCGTACCGGTGGCGGAAGCCTACGCCTTGGCCGCGGCCGCCCGGAACGCGGAGCTTGCCGTCATCGACGGCGCGGGTCACACGATGGACGCTTCCCATCCGTTTCCTGGCACGAATCCCCGTCTGGAGGAGGCCGTGAGACGAACCGCAACACATTTCAGGTCGCTCCTGGCCCGGGAGCGCACATGATCGCGTTATCGCGTTTCAGGAACCTGGCGCTGTGCTTCGCGGTCCTTTGGGTGTCCGGCTGCACGATCGAGATTGAGGATGAGGGAGACTCCGATGTCCAGGGCGCCGTCGAGCGAATGCTGGTCGAATCCGCCCGGGCGTGGAACCGTGGCGAACTCGCCGGCTTCATGGACGACTACCTGAAGTCCGAGAATACCACGTACATCGGCGGACGAGGCCTGCTGACCGGTTATGACGCGATCCGGGCCCGATACGCCCCGTTGTTCGAACCGGGAGCGGCACGGGACAGCCTGCGCTTCGAGAATGTGCGGGTACGTCGTCTGGCGGCGATCGATGCCGTCGCCACGGCACGGTGGGTGCTCTACGACGGGGAAGCGGTCACCGGTTCGGGACCGTTTACTCTCGTCCTGCGCCGTACGAGCAGCGGGTGGAAGATCATCCACGACCATTCCTCCTCGGATCCCGCCCTGTCCCCAGCGGCTGACTAGCCGTGCCCGAAGCAGCGATCGGCGAGGAGTACGGGACGGTCAGTCAGGCTCCCTCCAGGATCACGGAGGAGTTGCTCGGCGCCTGCGTGCACTGCGGTTTCTGCGTCCCGGTGTGCCCCACATGGGATATCCTCCGGGAAGAGAACGATTCGCCCCGGGGTCGTCTCTACCTGATGCTGGCGGAAGCCGACGGACGGGTCGACCCTGCGGGGGCGTTCGCGGTGCACCTGGATCGATGTCTGGGGTGCAGAGCGTGCGAATCCGTCTGTCCAGCTGGCGTGCCGTACGGCCACCTCCTGGAACAGGCCCGTGCTCGGATCCGGAGGCGTCCGGCAACCAGGCGCCGCCAGAGATGGGTGCTCTCGGCTCTCACCCGTCCGGACGCCTCGAAGTTGACCTACGCGGCCGCCCGGTTCTTGAGGTCAACCGGTCTCGCGGGTGGTCTCGGCCGGCTGCTTCCCGGCAGGGCCGGCCAGCTCCTTCGACTTCTCGCGGCGACCAGGCCGGCTTTTGGGCTCGGTGCCTCATCTCTGCGTGCCCAACCACCGCGTTTGGGTGACGACCCGCCTGACAAAGACGATGACCGTGAGACATACGCTCTCCTCACCGGCTGCGTGATGGAGGGCTTGTTCGAGCATGTCCACGCGGCGACGAGACGGTCCCTGGCCCGTTCTGGCTATGACGAAGTCGAAGCGCCCGGGCAGGCGTGCTGCGGAGCCTTGCACGCTCACGCGGGGCAGCTGGACGAGGCCCGACAGCATGCCCGCCGGAACATCGAAGCGTTCGAGCGCACGGATTGTGACTGGGTCGTCACGAATTCGGCAGGCTGCGGAGCGGGCCTCAAGGACTACCCGGCGTGGTTCGCGCAGGAGCCGGATTGGTTGGAGCGCGCCGAAGCTCTCACCGGTCGGGTCCGTGACGTGACCGAGATTCTCGCCGTTGAACTGGAGCGCTCTGGCGGCGGGTCAGCCACCGCAGGAGCGACGCGCGCGATCGAGGGACGAGTGGGCTACGACGCCCCCTGTCACCTGCATCATGCGCAGGGGGTGCTTGACCAGCCTCTCGACGTGCTTCGCGCGCTGCCGGGCCTCGAGGTCGAGGCGCTGCCTTCCTCGGCGCACTGCTGCGGGGGCGCCGGAATGTACAACCTGGAACATCCCGAACTGGCAGATCTGGTGCGAGCCACGAAACTGGGCGAAATCCAACGGGGTGGTTACGACTGGATCGCGACGGGGAACCCCGGGTGCATCATGTATTTGGGCGCCGGCTTGTTGCGGGCGGGCGACCGTACTCCGGTGGTTCACCCGGTCGAGCTCGTGGACCGGGCCTGGGGCTGAGATGCCGGGGCCGAGTGACTTCGACTTCCTCATCGTGGGTGGAGGACTGGCAGCCGCGTCCGCCGTCGACGGAATCAGGGAAATCGACCCGACTTCCACGATCGCATTGATCAGCGACGAGTCTGAGCCACCATACCAGAGGCCACCCCTGTCCAAGGAGTTCCTGCAGTACGCCGACGTTCCGCGGTCACTGCTGTACGTGAAACCGGAGGGCTGGTTCGCACAGCAGGATCGGGTCGAGCTCTTCACCCGGCAGAAGGCGCTGCACCTGAACGCGACGACCATGACCGTCACCACCGCCCGGGGCGGCGAATTCCGAGGGAGCCGAATCCTGCTGGCGACGGGTGGGCGCGCCCGGCGGCTTCAGGTTCCCGGCCGTGACCTCGAGGGAGTCTTCACGCTGCGAACGGTGGAGGACTCCGAGGCCATCCGCGCGGCGGGACTGTCTGGTGCACGATGCGTGCTCGTCGGAGCCGGCTTCGTGGGAATGGAACTGGCCGCATCCCTCGCGTCGCACGACGTCGAGTCTACCGTGATCGAAGGCCAGAGTAGGGTGTGGGCCGCAATTCTGACCTCGGAACTCTCGAGCTGGATGCGCGCCCATTACGAGAGTAAGGGCGTCTCTTTTCGTCTTGGTGAGAGTGTGGGACGATTCATGGGGAGTGAAAGAGTCGAAGCCGTTTCCGTCGGGGGCAACGTCCTCGAATGTGACTTCGCGGTGGTCGGCGTCGGCATGGAACCGTGCGACGGAATCGCCGAAGACGCGGGCCTGGCTGTAGCCGATGGAATCCGCGTGGATGCGTTCGGTGAAACCAGTCACCCCCATATCTACGCGGCTGGCGACGTCGCTCGCTTTCCGGATCCCGTCTTCGGCGGACACGCACGTGTCGAGCATTGGGAACACGCGCGTGAACATGGACGCCTGGTCGGGCGTAACATGGCTGGCGCGGGGGAACCCTACGAGAGGTTATCGTATTCCTTCTCCAGGGTCTTCGACCTGAGCCTGGACGCTGTCGGCCGGCCCGCCATGTCCGACGAGACCACGACATGGGGGGAGCCGGGTGAGGGCCCTTGCGCGGCGTTCGGATTTCGGGAGGGGCGACTGTGCGGAATCGTGCTCCTTAACGCCCCGCTGGAGCTGGAGTCGGCCCGCACCTCCGTGCGAGGGCGGATTCCGCGGGAGTTGTTCGATGTTGCCGGAGGGCGGGACGAAGTCTCGCTTCGTAATCTGGCCGAGCTGGCCGCGGAATACCGGGACCGTAATCCCGCAACAGGAGATGAGAATGAGTGAGACGGACCTGGCGGAGGCCGTTCGGCAGGAGCTCCGTGGAGTCATGGATCCCGAACTGGGCATCAACATCGTGGACCTCGGACTCGTATACGATGTGGAGGTCGAGGACGGACACGCAAAAGTCACCATGACGCTGACCAGCCCGGGATGCCCTGCCGGTGGTCAGATTCTCATGAGTGCCCAGCACGCCGCAGAAGCGGCCGAGGGAATCGAAAAGGCCGACGTCAACCTAGTTTGGAAGCCATTCTGGACACCGGACAGGATCGACGCCGCAACGCGCGCGATGATGGGATTCTGATCTCCCGCCACCGGTCTTCTGAGGGCCTCCGTTGATACCCCGTTGATCCAGGCCCCTACCGTTTCGCCCAGACAGCGGAGCGGTTCAGGCGGGGTCGCCTACCTGCTCGACAGGAACCTGAAACCTGTAC
>JABDQB010000184.1 GCA_013042495.1 Gemmatimonadota bacterium | reverse complement strand
TCTTCCACATATCCCCTCCCGACCGTCCGCGGCGCGTCAGGCAGACGCACAAACCGGATCGGCCTCCGTATCTACAACGTATGAGGACCGCTTTTACTCACCGTTGATGCGAAGTGCCTTGACGGAGTAAAGCGGCCTGCAAGTTCGGCTCCACACGTCCACAGGCGATCGATTGACGGTCATCGTGATCTCAGAGTCCGCCCCAATCGATGCCTCATTCTGGCGCGGCCCCAACTGGCCCAGGCCGCGATTCGGTGGAGACCCTTCAGATGGTCGAGGTCGAGCCTGTAGCCGGCCTCCCGCAGACCCGCATGATCGGCGAAGGCCCTCGTAACGAGAACCTGGTGGCCCGGATCAAGTTCCGTGGCCCACGCGTCAACACGTGTTGCGTCCGGCCCCCGGTTGAAGGACGAGCGATCGTACCACACGCCGTCCATCGTGATGGCTCTCTCGCCCGCATGCGGGAGTTTGTGCGGAGCGATCATGGAACTCGTCCACGGCAGATCCAGAAAGTCACACAGTTCTCGCGTCGTCTCAGCTGGACGAGCGGCAAGATCTTCGAACCGAAGCACGAAACACCGATCCGGCTCGCTTCGCGAGAACTCGAAGCCAGCCGTGAGGTGTTCCCGGATCGATCTGATGGCGACCCGAACATCTCGAGTGAATTCGGGTGCGCCCCGGTCCATTTCGCGTGCCCGTCTTCCGACCTCGAGCATTGAAGAGACAACGGCACGTGGATCCCGAATCACGAAGATGAATCGAGCTTCGGGAAACAGCTCCCGTAGCTGGGGGAACACGAGCGCGTTGGATGGAGTCTTCTCGCTGACGAACCGGGCATCGCTGGCCGCAACCACGGGGCCCAGTATCTGTTCGACGAAGCCGTAGGTCGCCCGGTCTACCGTGGATTGGTCACAGAACAGGTCAATGAGTTGTCGCTCGACCGAACTCAATAGCAGAGACCGCACGCCAAGCAGGTCCGGGAGATGCAACAACTCCGGAGTTCCGAATATCTCGGGGTGTGAGTCGAGCACGTTCTGAGCGAAGGTCGTTCCGGATCTGGGCGCGCCGCCTACGAACAGAAGGCGGTTACCGTCTTCCAGGTAGCCGTCTCTCCGCGCGGACTCCAGACTGCGCCGTGGAACTGGCTCTTTCAACTGCATCGTTGGCCGCCGTTGTTGCTCAGGACTTGACTGAGACGATGCGGGGTCTGCGCATACAGTGCAACGAGCATCGATGCGCATCGTCCGCCTTCCATCAGCCGAACCAAGCGGCGGGAACATCGATTATGTATGAGGACCGCTTTTCCTCACCGTTGAGCACCGCGATCTCGAGCCGATACGTGCCCGGCTCATCGGGCAGCACGCGATCGAGGTCGATCCGTGCCGAGCTGTGGGGGAGAATACCCGTCCCGGGCGCATTCGGGTCCGCGGGGTCCGTCCTCGGCGGCGGTTCGATGCGCAGCCAGCCGATGGGCTCCTGCCTTTCACATCGAATCAGGACAGCGCGGCAATTTCTGCTCCGACCGGCGCCTTCGTTACGGACCTCGAGAGACACGCGAATCCCGTCGGCGGCACGTTCGAGAACGAGCGCATCGGGCAACACGAGGCGGGGCCGCCAGTACCATCGGGCCATGCGCCATGCGCCCGCCGCCAGCAGGAGAGCGATCGCGATGAGCAGAGTTCTTGTCAGCATCCAGGAGACCTTGCGCGGACCGTTGCCGGGGAATCCCTTTCCTGCATTCAGAATGATAAGCTTTGCGGAGGAGTATGGCTGGTCATCGTAGAGCGCCGATCCTTCCCGTCGACGTGGTCGGTGCCGGCATCTCAGGGCTCAGTGCCGCTCGCAGCCTGCTGGAGCACGGGCTTGAAGTGCGTGTCTTCGAGAAGAGCCGCGGCCTGGGAGGTCGAAGCGCCACGCGCCGTATCGGTGAATTGTCGTTCGACCACGGCGCGCAGTACTTCACGATTCGTGACGAGCGGTGGGCCCAGGCCGTCGCGCCGCTCGAGGAGCAGGGCGTGATCGCTCGCTGGGAGCCACGGATCGTGCGGGTTCTCGCAGACGGCGCCGTCGGGAAGGCGAAGGTCTCGGAACGATACGTCGGGATTCCGGGGATGAGCGCCCTGGGTGGCGCGCTCGCCCGGGACAACGAGGTCGTGCGTGAGACCCGTATCGCTTCGCTCCTCCGGTCCGACGGCGGGGGGTGGAATCTCGCGTCCGATGACGGGCCGATGCTCGGTCCGTTCTCGGCCGTCGTCGTGACCTGTCCCGCGCCGCAGGCCGCGGACCTCCTCGATGATGTGGCCCCCGCGCTGGCGGCATCGTGCCGAGCGGCCGTGATGCACCCGTGCTGGGCGGCGATGGTGGCTTTTGGAGAGTCCCTGGGTCTCGATTTCGACGCCGCCTTCGTCGACGATCCGGTGCTCGCGTGGGCCGCCTGCGAGTCGAGTAAGCCCGGGCGCGCCACGAGCCTGGAGGGCTGGACTCTCCATGCCACCCCCGAATGGTCCGCCGAGAGGATCGAGGATCCGGCCGGCGAAGTGGCAGAGGCCCTGCTGCGTCGCTTTCTCCATCTCGTCGCTGAGGCGGAGGAGCTTTCGCCGGTGATTCGAGTGGCGCACCGTTGGCGCTTCGCTCGGTCGGCGCAGCCGCGATCGCTGGGCCAGGTAGTTGACGGCGAGGCGCTCCTCGGTGTGGCGGGCGACTGGACGGGCGGAGATCGGCTCGAAGGGGCGTTTCTGAGCGGCGTCCGCGTGGCAGACGCGATTGCGGACGCCCTGAGTCCGGCAGTCGGCTGAAGAATCCCTAACCGGGCGCCGTCAGGCGGCCTGCAAATGAGCGCGGATTCGCTCCGCGAGCCGGGCCCCAGACAGGATAGCGCCTTCGATGGAACCGTGAACGCGGTGGTCGCCGCACACGAACACGCCAGCATCCGTCTTCTGGGAGTGGGGGTGAACACCGCCGGCTCCCGGTGACTGGTCGGGGAGCGCGTCCGCGATGCGGTATCTGCCGACCTCCTCCCAGGAATCCACCTGTCTGCCGAACCAATCACGGAGCTGAGCGCGCACGGCAGCGACATCCACGGAGTCGATGGCGTCTCCGAGCACGGTCGCCGAGATCAATTCGCGTCCGGGAGGGGCGTAGGTTTCCGAAACGCGGCTCATCACGGCGAGATTGCTGACCGGTCCGCGGCCGTCTCCATCCAGCACCAGTATCCCCTGGCGCACCGGGGGCTCGTCGGCCGCAAAGTAATGACACAGGGCGGAGTGGTACGGGGGAACATCTCCGAGTCCTGCGAGCTGGCCTGCCTCGGAACCGCCGGTGGCTACCACGACGGCTCGGGCCGACAGTGTTTCTCCGGATTCCAGGGTCACGGCGTTTCGGCCCACGGACAGCACGCGGGCAGAGGTGCGCAGGCCGCCAACCGGCAGGCCCTCCCCGAGCTGCCTGGAAATCTCGCCCATGCCTCCCGCGGGGACGCACACCCGGTCCGCGCCGAACATCTTGAACACGAATTCGAACATGCGGCTGGACGTCTCGAGCTTCGGATCGAGGAAGACGCCTCCGAGGAACGGACGGAAGAACGTGTCGATCATTCGTGCGCTGAAGCCGAGGGCGCCGAGCCGGTCGACGGTTCGCGCCTCATCCCGCGCAAAGATCTCTTCGACGGATCGGCTCTTCAGCCGCAGCGCGAGCTGCGCGACCCTCCGCTTGTCTCCCCAGGTGCCGATCGGGGCCCTGATCGTGGCCAACGCCGATCCGGGGCGCCGAAACGGATCCGACACGAGGTGGAATCCGCTCTCGATGCGCACGAGGGCGCCCGGTTCGAAGGCCCTGAGCCGCAGCCGGTCGTAGTCCAGGGTCTGTCGGGTAAGCGGATACGCGGTCAGCAGTACCTGAAAGCCGCGGTCGAGCAGAAAGCCATCCACCGAGTCCGTGCGAACCCGGCCGCCGATGTCGTCCGCCGCCTCGAGAACAAGTGGCGTCAGACCGTGGCTGGCCAGTTCCCTGGCACACGTGAGGCCGGCGAGGCCAGCCCCTACGATCAGGACGTCCGCGACTTCAGTATGGGTCATCGTAGCCGGTCGACTACTCCGCCAGTACCAGCACCCCGCACGCGCCGCGGGCCCCCCCGGCGCAGCCTGCCGCCAGCTCGTCCTCCTGGTCGCAGTAGGCGTCAGGATTCGTGTGGATGATGAGGGCGCTGCCATCGTGGTCGAACACGCTGAGGCGGCCCTCGGACAGCGTGAAGCGGCTCGTGGTGGCCGTCAGCGATCCCACGCCGTTCTTCACCTCGACGTTCACTAGGTCGCCGCCGTGGAACGGGTGGTTGAAGTCGGGAGCATCGGGAGTCGTCTTGCCGAAGGGGCCCGGGTCGTGGTGCCCACCCGCCGCACCGCACGGCTCGCAAG
>JABDQB010000175.1 GCA_013042495.1 Gemmatimonadota bacterium | reverse complement strand
TCGACAGGATTCGCGAATCTCGCGAAGCGGTCCGCCGGCCCCCCGATCCGGTAGCGCGTCAAGGAGGCCAACGACACATCAGACTCCCACATCGATCGCCCCCTTCCCGTCCGCCGCCTCGTGAGCCAGCCGGGTGATGTCGCCCGCGCCCATGAACAGCACGACGGATTCCGTGGGCAGTCCATCCACCCAGGGCAGGATCTCGTCTATGCTCAGGGCAGGTGCGAAGCCACCGGACGCATCCGTGACCAGCCGAGCGGTGACGCCCGGTATCGCTTCTTCGCGCGCAGGATAGATCGGCAGAACCACGGCCTGGTCGGCCGACGTGAGGGCGCCCGCGAACTCCGTCGCCATCTGCTGGGTGCGGCTGTACAGGTGCGGCTGGAATACGACCGCCAGCGTGCGCCCGGGCCATGCGTCGCGAACCGCCGCTATGGAGACGCGAACTTCGGTCGGATGGTGGGCGTAGTCATCGAGAATCACCCTGCCGTCGCGGTCGCCCAGGAGCTGCAGCCTTCGGTCTACCCCGGAAAACTCGGCCAGCGCCGCGCCGAGCACGGGGGGCTCCACTCCGAGCTCTACTCCCACCGCGAGTGCCGCGGCCGCATTCTGCGCGTTGTGGTCTCCTGGCGCGCCCAGATCGAACCGGAACGATTCGCCCGCCGACACGAAGCGGCAGGTCTGCATCGTCCCGCTCCGGGCCAGGATCTCGACCCGGTAGTCAGCCGACGCATCCAGTCCATAGGTCATGACGGATTCCAGTCCGTTCACCACCGCGCGGACGCCAGGTCCTTCAGCGCAGGCCACGATGCCTTCCCTGCCCGCAGCGCGCGCGACGAACTCGCGAAACGACGACCGCAGGTGCTCGGGACCGTCGTAGCACTCCAGGTGCTCCGGCTCCGCCGACGTGATGACCGCGAGACTGGGATCAAGCTCGAGGAACGACCGGTCGTATTCGTCCGCCTCGGCGATCGCCGGGCCGGTTCCGACGCGAGCGTTGCCATCCCATTCCTCGACGCGCCCTCCCACCAGTGCGACTGGATCCAGCCCCCCGGCTTCGGCCACGCATGCCGTCATGGCGGTGACCGTGGTCTTGCCGTGTGTGCCTGAGATCGCAATCAGTCGCCGCTCGTTCAGGAGCGCGCCCATGGCCTGCGCGCGCTTTAGAACGGGCACCCCGGCCTGCCGCGCGGCCACCAGGATGGGGTGGTCGTGTGGAGCGGCCGACGTGTGCACGACGACGTTGGTCACGGTTGCAGCGACCGCATCATCGGGCTCGACGAACCGGATGCCGTGAATCTCGAGTCGGCGTGCTTCCGGCGTGAGCCACGTGTCGGAGCCAGCGACCAGGTAGCCCTCGGAGGCGAGCAGACGCGCCAGGCCCGCCATGCCGGCCCCCGCGATTCCCAGGAGATAGATCGACGAGCCCGGGGGGGGCAGCTGGCTCCGGTCGGGAGGTCGACGCTCAGCCATCCGACGCCCCCTCCGACCGGCCGGCGAGGTCGATGAGTTCAGCGGCGATCCTGTCCGCCGCATCCGGCCGGCCCCTTTGACGACTTGCGTCGGCCATGTGCGCGAGGCCGCCCGCGTCACCAAGGAGCGAGACCATATCGGTCCACAGATCACGGCCGCTCACCGAATCCTCCTCCCGCATCATGGCGGCCCCGGCGGAGACCATAGCCCTCGCGTTGAACCGCTGGTGGTCGCCAGCGGCGGTTGGTAGTGGTACCAGGATGGCCGGCACTCCCGCGGCCGTGAGTTCCGCGCAGGTCATCGCGCCCGAGCGACAGACCGCCAGGGACACGCGACCGAGCTGCCCACCGAGCTCCGGAATGAATGGGACGACCCGGATCTCGGTCGACGAGTCCGTGTCGCCCACGCGAGCCGCCACTTCGTCGAAGTTGGCGGGGCCAGCGACCCAGACCACCGTCGCGTCGGCGGGCCAGGCCGGCACCTGCGGCAGCCCGGCGAGAAGGAGCTCGTTGAGCTTCCGCGCCCCCTGGCTGCCTCCGAAGACGAGCACGGTTCGCCCTTCGGGCCAATCGAACGGCCGCGTAACGGGGCCAAGGGCCACCGGGTTGCCCAGCTCGAACACCTCGGTACTGCGGCCCGCTCGTATCCGGGCGCGCGCCTCCGGATATCCCAGGTGCACCTGGTCTACGCGCGGTGCCAGTGCCCGGGTGACGAGGCCCGGCATGGCGTTCTGTTCCTGGATCGCCGTCGCCACCCCCCTCGCCACACCCCACGCCACGGCCGGTCCCGATGCGTACCCACCCGTGCCTACGACCAGTTGCGGGTCGAGATCGGAGAACGCCCTGCTCAGCCCCCCGAGCACGGATGGAGCGCTGGCCAGCAGGCGCCAGTTCCGCCATGGCCTCGATCGGTACAGGGGCTCCAGTGGAAGCAGGCGATACGGCCAGTCCAGGTCCGGGAGTATCTGCGATTCGATTCCTCGCCGGGCACCGACCAGCATCACCTGGACCTCCGGCGCCGCCCGTCTCAGAGCCGCGGCCAGATTCAAGGCCGGAACCAGGTGCCCACCCGTTCCGCCTCCCGAGAGGAGGATGCGGTATGCCACGAGTCAGGCTCTCCCTCCTTTCGAGATGTTGAGCAGAATCCCCGTCATGCCCAGCATGAGGATCAGGTTGGTCCCTCCGGCCGAGATGAAGGGGAGATTGATCCCGGTCGTGGGGAACAGTCCCAGGGCGACCCCGATGTGCCCGAAGGCGGCGAATGCGACGAGCGCGGTGATTCCGACGGCTACCAGGCGCCCGTAGAGATCGGGCGCCGCTCGCGAAATCCTTAGCCCCAGCAGTGCCCATGCGAGAAACAGGACGATGACGACCGCGGCCCCGACGAAGCCCCACTCTTCGGCGATAATCGAGTAGATGAAGTCGTTTTGCGGCTCGGGCAGGTACGACATCTTCAGGTTGCTACGGCCGAAACCGACACCGAACATCCCGCCCGATCCCACCGCCATCAGCGACTGCTTGAGCTGGTAGCCGCCGGCCGCCGCCGTAGAATCCGGATTCATGAACGCGGCGACACGGGCCAACCGATAGCCGCTTCCCATCACCTGAATCCAGAGCACAGGCAGGGTGGCCGCTACGAGCATCGCGAAGTGGCCAATCCGGGCCCCGGCCGTGAACAGCACCGTGGCAGCCGCGGCCGCGATCATCATCGTCGCCGAGAAATGCGGTTCCAGCAGCACGAGAAGACAGACCAGGCCGAGCACCAGAAGAATCGGCAGAAGTCCGTACCGGAAGGAGTGCAGACGATCCTGCTTCTTCACCGCGATCGCCGCGGTCCACAGGACCACGGATATCTTGGCGAGTTCCGACGGCTGCAACGTCACGCCCACGTCGAGCCACCGCCGCGCACCGTTGATCCTGGGCGCAATGGCCTCGGTTCCCGGCAGGAGCAACGGGATGAGCAGCAGCACCGTGAGGGCGAGGAGCGGCCATGCAAGGCGGCGGTACAGCCGGTAGTTCAAGACGCTGGCCGCGGCCAGGACCACCAGCCCGATTCCCGCACGACTCACTTGCTGGAAGAGGTAGTGGCTGTCCTCCAGGCCCTGCGCCTGGGCGACGTACGAACTCGCGCTGTATACGGAGAGCAAGCCGAACGCGACCAGCGAGAGCGTCACGACCAACAGAGCCCTCCCCGCCACCGACGCGCGCGAACTCGCCGGCCTCATGGGAAGCGCGCTGAGCAGTCGGGGTGCGCTCACGAGGCGCCTCCCGCCGCGGGAAGGGCGTGGAAGGCCGCGGCGAATGCTCGTCCCCGCTCCCGGTAGTTGGGGAACATGTCGTAGCTGCTGCACGCCGGTGACAACAGCACCACGTCACCCGTCTGCGCGAGTTCCGCGGCTGCCCGAACCACCGCCTCGATGCCGCTCTCGACCGTCAGGGCACCTACGCTCTCCTTGAGATCGGAAACGACACGCGGAGCGGCTTCACCGTAGGTCACCACAGCGCGCGCTCGCGCTCTCAGATCGGCGGCGAGGCTCGAATAGGGCTCACCCTTGTGTCTTCCGCCCAGGATAAGCACCACGGGGCGGTCAAAGGACCGGAGTGCCACGGCCGTCGCCGAGATGTTCGTGGCCTTGGAGTCGTTCACCCACAGCACTCCGTCACGCTCGCCGATGGGCTGCAGGCGATGGGGCAGTGCCTCGAACGACCCGAGTCCAGCGCCGATCGCATCGGGTTCGACCCCAACCACGGCGCATGCCAGGCCGGCAGCCAGAGCGTTCGCGACGTTGTGCGGCCCGAGCAGGCGAAGGTCCGTAGCGGGCATCCACTCGACCTCATCGTCGAGACGGCAACGCAGGATGCCGTCGGATCCCAACCATGCTCCGCGTTCCACGGGACCGCTGATCGAAAACTCGAAGCGCTCGCCAGCGGCCCCGGCCGCGAGATCGATGCAGGAGGCATCGTCCGCATTGATTACCCATCGGGATGCAGCCGTGGCCGTGTCGAAGAGACGCGCTTTGTCGGCATAGTAGCTCTCGACGTCCTGGTATCGGTCCAGGTGATCGGGCGACAGGTTGAGAAGCACTCCCACGTCGGGATCGACGCTCTCTTGATCGGCCAGCTGGAAGCTGGAGAGCTCGAGAGCCACCCAGTCGGGTTGCGGGTCCTGAAGCGCGATCTCGGACAGCGCCAGGCCGATGTTCCCCGCAGCCACCGACGTCCGTCCGCCAGCCTCGAGCACGTGAGCCACGAGACCCGTCGTGGTGGTCTTCCCATTCGTTCCGGTGATCGCGATTACTTGACTCTGGAGGTCTCGCCAGCCGAGCTCGACCTCCGCGATCGTGCGTATGCCTGCCTCGCTGACCTTCCGCCTGATCTCGGACGTCGGTCCGATGCCCGGACTGACCACGACGAGATCGGCCGTCAGTACCCGATGCATGTCGTGCCCACCCGCTTCCGCGTCGATGCCTTCGGCAGACAGGCGGGCCGCCGCGGCGACCGGCCCTGATCCGCTCGACGCGTCGCTGGCATATACGACGCCACCGTTCGATGCGGCGAGGCGGGCAGCCGCCTGGCCCGACACACCGAGTCCGAGGACCGCGACCCGGGATCCGGGCGAAAACGCGGGGGTCCGGTCCCTCTGCGACCGCGTCCTCATCGCACCTTCATGGTCGCCAGACCGGCCAGGGCGAAGATGATCGCCAGGATGTAGAACCGGATTACCACCCGCGTCTCCGGCCACCCGAGCTGCTCGAAGTGGTGGTGCAGCGGCGCCATTCGGAATACGCGCCGGCCGGTTCCGGTTCGCACCCGGGTGTACCGGAACACGGAGGTCTGGACCATCACCGACAGGACTTCAAGAACGAACATTCCACCGACGATGAACAGCAGCAGTTCGGATTTTAGCAGGACGGCGACCGTGCCGATCGCCCCTCCGAGGGCCAGAGAGCCGGTGTCCCCCATGAACACCAGTGCGGGTGGAGCGTTGAACCACAGGAAACCGATGGCCGATCCGGCGACGGCTACCGCGAACACCGTCAGCTCTCCGGCTCCCGGCAGATAGGGGAGACCCAGGTAGAAGGACGTGTCTACACGCCCCATGACGTATGCGAAGACGGCGAACGCGAGAGCGGCGATGGCGCTGAGGCCAGCGGCCAGGCCGTCGAGGCCGTCCGTCAGGTTCACGGCATTTGCGCTTCCCGCCACTACCAGGGCCACGAACAGCGGAAACACGAACGGGATGAACGCCAGGTGCACGGTCTTGAAGAAGGGCACCAGCCGGTGTGTCACGTCATGGGCCGAAAGCGGCTGACTGAGCAGGAACACTCCGAGGGCGATACCGGCGACCATCTGCCAGAGGAACTTCTGTCGCGCGATCAGGCCGCGGGACTCGTGCCGCACGACCTTGAGATAGTCGTCCCAGAAACCAATCCCACCCATCAGGAGGGTCATCCCGAGCGCGATATTGATGTAGGGATCTGCGATCTTCGCCCACAACAAGGTTGAAATGACGATGGCGATCAGCATGATCACGCCGCCCATCGTCGGTGTTCCGGCTTTCTTGCGGTGCGATTTCGGGCCTTCGACCCGAATGACCTGTCCCACGTTCCCCCGCTCCAGCCGTCGGATCACCAGGGGACCGACGACAAAGGAGACGAGCAGGGCCGTGACCATCGCCCCGGCCGCTCGAAACGAGATGTACTGAAAGACGTTGAAGATGATGTGCCGGTCCGCGAGCGGAAAAAGAAGCTCGTAGAGCATCAGCCGTCCCCTCCCGTGAGCGACTCGATCACCCCCTCGAGCCTCATTCCGCGAGAGGCCTTCACCAGCAGAACTTCATCGCCGACCAGACCTCCGCTGAGCGCGGCGGCCGCATCCGATACGCTATCCGGGTAGAGAACGGTCACGTTCTCCGGGAGCGAAAGTTCTCGGAAAGCTTGCTGGAAGGCCCCGAGCGCCACCACGAAGGTGAAACCTGCGCGCAGCAGGTCGTTCGCCACCTGTTCGTGAGCCGCGGACTCCACCGCTCCGAGCTCGAGCATGCTGCCTACGACCGCTGCGATCCGCCGACCGGCAAAGGCGTCGGAGCAGTAGCGTATCGCCGCGGCGAACGACTCGGGGTTCGCGTTGTAGCAGTCGGCCACGATCGTCAGCTTCCCGGCCTGGATCAGCGCTCCGCGCATGCCCACCGGGCGATAGTCGGCCAGACCCCGCGTGACGCCGGCCGGGCTGACGCCGAGACCCGCGGCTGCCGCAGCCGCGATCAGCGCATCCCGGAGGTGGTGCTCCCCGCCGACCGGCACGGAATAGTCGACACCCTCGATCGTGAAGCGGGCGTGCTCGGCGCCCACTTGCCAATCGGACGGCCGAAAATCGCTGCCCGCACCGAGGCCGGCCGTGACCACGTCGGCCCGGAGCTCGCGGGCCCGAGTCGGTAGCTCCTCGGGAAGCTCGCCCACGACGGCACAGCCTGAGGCGGAAGCGCCACGCAGGAGATCGAGCTTCTCCTCCAGAACGCCCGCGAGGTCACCAAGTCCTTCGAGGTGCGCGGGACCCACCGTCGTGATCACCGCGTCGTCCGGCTCGGCGATTCCGGTCAGACGCCGGATCTCGCCAGGCTCGCTCGTGCCCAACTCCAGGACCCATACGTCGGCGTCTATATCGGCGGCCAGGATGGACAGGGGGAGCCCAACCTGGTTGTTCAGGTTGCCGCGGCTAGCGTGGACCTGGCGCTCTGACCCCAGGGCCAGGGTCAGCATCTCCTTGACGGTCGTCTTGCCCGAAGATCCGGTGACGCCGACCACGCGCGCCGCACACCGGCGCCGGTAATAGCGTGCGAGATCCCCGAGTGCCGCCGTGGTATCCGGCACCGGGAACATCGGAAGGGCGACGTCAGCGTGGCGCGACGGTAGCGAGACAACGGCGCCCGCGGCCCCCATCTGCTCGGCCTGCTCGAGAAAATCGCCTCCGTCGAAGCGCTCCCCGCGGAGCGCCACGAACAGGGAGCCGGCCTCCAGGTCTCGAGTGTCCGTGGATACGGACGAGAAGTCCCCTGCGACTCCGTCGTCCGGTAGGCCCAGAGCCTGTCGAACCTCCTGGGCCGTGAATCGGGCCGCCATCAACTCGGGTCTCCCGCCGTGAGCGCTCGCACGATCGCTGCCTCGTCGAACGGAACGCGCTCGCCGCGTATGTCCTGGTACGTCTCGTGTCCCTTGCCGGCCAGCACGACGACGTCTCCGGGACCGGCAAGCCCCAGGGTGAAATCGATCGCCTCTTCTCGGTCGAGGATCACGCGGTACGAACCGGGCGGCATGCCCTCCGTGATGTCAGCGCAGATGTCGGCCGGGGCCTCCGATCGTGGATTGTCCGTCGTGATGATCGCTAGATCCGTGTGGCGAGCGGCGATCTGCCCCATCAGGGGCCGCTTGCCCCGGTCTCTGTCCCCGCCGCACCCGAACACGATGTACAGGCGCCCTGCGGTCAGTCCGGACAGAGTGTCGAGAACCCGGGCGTAGGCGTCGGGTGTGTGCATGTAGTCGCGCAGAACCAGCGTGGGCCGGCGGGCCAGTATCTCCATGCGGCCGGGCACTTGCGGCGCCGAGGACAATCGCTCAGCGGCGAGGGCGGGTTCCACACCGACGCCGCAGGCCGCGGCCACAGCGCCCAGGGCGTTGTGCACGTTGAATCCGCCCAGGAGCGGCAGGTGGACCGGCCAACTATCTCCCGCGATCTCGAGCAGCCATTCACTGCCCGATGCGCTGTGCCGTACGTCTGCGGCTCGAACATCAGCGGAGGCCCCAAGTCCGTAGCTGACGACCGGGCGACCCGCGAAGTCATCGGACCAGGCCGGGTCGTCCGCGTTGACGGCGCAAAGGCCGTCAGGGCGCACCTGCTCGGCGAGTAGCAGTTTGGCCGCGCGATACGACGCCAGGTCAGGGTGATAGTCCAGGTGCTCGTGAGTCAGGTTGGTGAAGACCGCCGCATCAAAGCTCAGGCCCGCGACCCGCCGCTGGTCGAGCGCGTGCGACGAAACCTCCATGGCTACGAACCGGCAGCCATCCGCCTGCAGGTCGCGCAAAGTAGCCATCAGATCGAGCGGATCCGGCGTCGTGAGACGACCCGCATGCCGCTGGCCCGCCGAGTCGAGCCATCCGAGGGTGCCGATCGCCGCTGACGGGGCGACGTCAGCCAGGATATGCCGTGCGATAAGACAGGTCGTCGTCTTGCCGTTGGTGCCGGTCACGCCGATCAACGAGAGTCCGGCGGCGGGGTCACCGAACAGTAGAGATGCCGCGTGTGCGGTTCCGACGCGCGTATCGGTGACGACGAGCTGTGGCAGGTCGACCATCACCTGCGCCTGATCGACAAGGGCCGCGGCCGCCCC